>JAFZWX010000077.1 GCA_017617145.1 Treponema sp.
ACTGTAAGTTTTTTCTTTTCCTTCATCGTTAACCCCATGTTTTTTGCCCTCTGTTTTAATTTTCGGGCATTCTATTTGGGTTAGATTTTGACGTGATTTACATGATTTTTTTCGGTTAGATTTAACGTGATTCAATGCGAAATCTTGAAAATCGGCTGAGATTAAAGTATCATTTTATTATGTCCAACTGGTATATTTACTTTCTAATCTTCCTTCTCTGTATTTATTATCCTATGATAGAAAGACGTAGGAGAAGAAGACGAGAACGTAGAAGACTTAGAAAAGGAGAAACAAAAATGACACCAAAAATGCTTGAAGAATGTATTGGAAAAACAGCAACAATTTATACAGAAGGTGGCCTTGGCGGTTATGTTGCAACAGTTTTAGCCGTAGAAGAAAACTTTCTTAAAATTGAAGACAAAAAAAATATCCGTTATCTGAATATTGATATGATAAACTCTATTCAAATCAAAAAAGAATAGCATGTTTTTCTTTGCAGCAATATTTTTATCACTTTTTTCAACAGCACCATTATCCGCGCAAGGAGTTAAAATGAACGACGAAACAAATTTCCACAAAAATCCTATTATAAAAAACATTTATACTGCAGATCCTGCTCCGATGGTTTACGGCGACACGCTTTATTTGTATACAACTCATGATGAAGATGAACTTGTAAATGATTTTTATACTATGCGGGACTGGCGCTGTTTTTCCACAAAGGACATGGTAAATTGGACCGACCACGGAAAGATTTTTTCGCTTGATGATATTGAATGGGCAGATGACAGAGCTTGGGCTCCACAAGCAATTGAACGAAACGGAAAATTTTATTTGTACTGCCCTGTTCACAAAAAAAACGGCGGTATGGCAATTGCTGTTGGAGTTTCAGACAGCCCTACAGGTCCTTTTAAAGACATTGGAAAACCTCTTGTTGATGAAGGCGACTGGAACGACATTGATCCAACTGTTTTTATTGATGATGACGGTCAGGCATATCTGTATTTTGGAAATCCGGAACTGCGTTATGTTCATCTTAATGAAGATATGATTTCGTATAACAAAATAATTGGCGTTATGAAAATTCCTATGAAAGTTGAAGCATTTGGTAAAGGAAGTCATAATACAGGAACTTCTTACGGCGAAGGACCCTGGTTTTATAAACGCAACGGACTTTATTATATGGTTTACGCTGCTTTTGCTCCTGGAGAAAAACGAAATGAACACCTTGCCTATTCAACTTCTAAAACAGCAAGAGGTCCCTGGATTTATGGCGGAGTTTTAATGGAAGAAGGCCCTTGTTTTACAAATCATCCGGGAATTGCAGATTTTAAGGGGCATTCATATTTATTCTACCATACTGATGAGCTCCCGGGTGGAAGTTTATTCCATCGAAGTGTTTGTGTTGCGGAATTCAAATACAATGCCGACGGAACAATCAGTACAATTAAAAAATGTGATGGTGTAAGCGCAATAAAATAGTTGTACAATAAAAAGCAGACATTTTTACATTTTGTTTACAACACGTTTTTTTTCATATATAATATTTATATATTTAAAATCATATCTTCAAAAAGTTCCTTGGTTTCTTAGGAAACAAAATAATTCTACACCAGAGAGGTCATAATATGGAAAGAAACTTCAAACTACCTGGAAGATATGAATTTGTTGAAAAAACTCTCAATAATATTACCTCTAGAAAGCGCGTACATATTATATTTTATTTTTTACTGCTTATTCTTTTTGAAATTGCCAATTATTTTCTTAGAGTTACTGTTTCTTCTACAGAAATTTTATTTTTTAAAGGTATTGCCATTCCGGTCGCTTCATTACCTGGTGTTTTTTCATCTCTTGCAAATATCTGTATAATTCTGCTTGTTGTTCTTTTTGATACCCTTGGTTTTATTACCGCTGCTATTATTCTTGCATATCAGGCTATTAAACTCATTTTTATTATTTTTGTATATCATCAGGGAACTAGTCTGGCAGGAATTTTTACTAATCTGTTTACTCTTCTTGCAATTGTTGTAATGTATTTAAAAAACAGACAAATCGAAAAAATCCAGAAAAGACTTCGCGAGCAGGCTGTTACCGACAGTCTTACTGGGCTTCCAAATCGGCTTGCCTGTAATGAGCTTATTAAATCATTAATAAAGAAAAATGAAAAATTTGCCATTACAATGATAGACTTAAATAATTTTAAGAGCATAAACGATACCCTTGGTCACAATGCAGGAAATGAAGTTCTTAAAGAAATTGCAACTCGCTGGAAATTTGCTGCCGATTCAGGACTTTCTGGTACACATGATTTTATCACTCGTCAAGGTGGCGATGAATTTACTTTGATAATCCGCAATTATAAATCAGATAATGATATTTATAAGGCTATTAAATATTATGAATCTGTTCTTGAAAAAAAGATTATCCTTAGAGACCGTGATTTTTTTGCTTCTGCAAGCTTTGGTTATGCAGAGTTCCCTGCTGATTCTGATAACTTTGATACTCTTTTTTCTTATGCCGATCTTGCTATGTATGATATCAAGCGAACAAACAGCAGTGCACATATTCTCAGGTTTTCTCCTGATTTACTTAAAAACGGCGAACACGATATTGAAATTGAACGAAAAATCAGAAATGCCCTTGAAGAAAATACTATTTACTTTGCGCTTCAACCACAGTTTGATATGCAGCATAAACTCCGTGGTTTTGAAGCTCTAGCACGAATGAAAGATTCTGAAGGAACAATCATTCCTCCAGGAGAATTTATTCCTATTGCCGAAACAGTAGGTCTTATTGATAAAATTGATGAAAGGATTTTTAGGGATGCAACAAAATTCTTTGGCGAACTCATTAAAAAAACAGGGCTTGAAACAATTTTAAGTGTAAATGTTTCTGTTCGTCATTTAATTAAGGACGATTATGTTAACGAAGTTCGAACGATTCTTAAGAAAAATGGTATACCTCCTTCACAGCTTGAAATAGAAATTACAGAATCCATTATGATTGATTCAGAAGGACCTGCTATTGAAAACATTAACGAACTCAAAAAAATGGGAATCCGAATTGCTATTGATGATTTTGGTACAGGCTATTCTTCATTAAGCTATTTGAACCGTATTCCTGCCGATTTATTGAAAATTGATAAATCATTCATCGATAAAATGAATTCTAGTGATTCTTCAAAGCAGTATGTCGCTTCAATTATTTCTATCGGGCACATAATGAATTTTTCTGTAATATCAGAAGGTGTAGAAGAAGACTCCCAGCTTGATACTTTGCGTGCAATTGGCTGCGATTTAATTCAAGGCTTTATATGGGGCCATCCAATGACACCGGAAGAAGCAGAAAAACTTGTTCACCAGATGCTGATATCTTAAGCCTGACTTAATTTATCGGTTTGCAAATTTTACAATTTTCCGCGCAATTTTTTCGGTTATTACTCCACCAGAAATACTTATCAGACTTTCCAGAGGGTTTTCTTCTACGCCCGAAATTCCAATTTTTACAGCAGGGTCATCCTTTGATTTGCTTTTGCTTTTTAGAATTATTGCCGTTCTGTAAAGCTTAAGCAGAAGCCTTACATATAGACTTTCTTTTGACATTGCAATCAAACTGTCTGTAACTGTGAACTCTCCTTTTTTATGACGCGGGTGCTTTACAAAAACGCCGGCCTGTTCTTCTTTATCCGGACGGACAAGCTCTGTAATATCTTCTCCTTCAATTTTAACAGGAGCAGAAAGCTTTATATCTTTTACACTTGCACCAACACAAATTTCGTATTCTCCACCAGCAGTTGCAAAACTGTTTTTCTTTGTGGAATAAACGCTGAATGCACGGTCATCTAAAGGAATTGTTATTGTTTTTTGTTCGCCTGCTTTTAGAAAAACCTTTTGGAATGCGCGTAGTTCTATATAGGACCGCGAAATACTAAGGTCACAAGGCGGATTTTTTACATAAACCTGCACAATTTCTGCTCCGTCGACAGTGCCAATATTTTTGATAGTTACTTCTATGGACCCTGTGTTTCCTGAGGCTCTCGAAGGGCTATCAGTTAAATTCACCTTCAAATCCGAATATTCAAACTTCGTATAACTCAAGCCATAACCAAATTCATACTGAACAGGAATATTTTTTGTTTCATACCAACGGTAACCTACAAGAGGGCCTTCAACATAATCAACATCAAGATCGTCTACAGGAAATCCTGTTTCAACTTTAAATGGCCAGGTTTCTGCAAGTTTTCCGCTTGGATTTTTATTACCACAAATCAGTTCAGCACAAGCTTCGCCACATGCTTCGCCGCACAAATACATATGAAGAATTGCATGAACATCGGAAGTAAAAGTCAAATCAATTGGAGATCCGCTGAAGGTTATAAGTGCAATGTTTTTTGTAATTGCTGAAATTTCTTTATACAAAGCAATATGACTTTGAGGAAGCTTTAAATTATCGCGGTCAAAACCTTCTCCTTCGTATGATTCTTCGAGTCCACAAAAATAAAGCACTGGTATACGCGGATTTTTTTCTATCACTGCGCGGACTTTTGCTACAGCCTGTGTTTTTAGTTTTTCATTTAATTTTGATTTTTTACTTTCTTTACAAAAATCAGAATAATAACCTGGTATATATTCAACATCATAATATTTTTTAAGTGCTTCAACTGCATTAGGATAAGGTGCCGTATTTATATGACTTGAACCTCCTCCCTGGAAACGCATTTTTTCTGCAAGCTCACCAACTATAAGAATTTTCTGATTTTTAGCAAGCGGGAAGAATCCGTCGTTCTTAAGAAGAACTGCACTTTCACAGGCAAGCTCCAATGCATTTTGGTGCTGAACCTTAAAATCAATAGGTTCTACTTTTGAACCTCCGGCAAATTCTTCTTTATGTTCATCGTATTGCAGCGCAAGTTCAATTATTCTTTTACAGGCTGTATCAAGTTCGGCTTGCGTAAGCTCACCTTTTTCATAAGCGGCTTTTAGCTGTTCTTCAAAATATCCGTTTGAATCTGGCATTCCTAAATCAAGTCCGGCCTTTAAACTTTTTACTGCATCAATATTGGCTCCCCAGTCAGACATTACAATACCTTCAAAACCCCAGTCATCACGAAGAATTTCTGTGAGAAGTTTTTTATTGGCACTTGCAAATGTTCCGTTTATCATATTGTATGAACACATAATAGAATGCGGTTGTGATTTTTTAACAGCACGCTCAAAACCTGCAAGATAAATTTCGCGCATTGTTCTTTCATCAACATTACTTGAAGAACTCTGACGATATTTTTCCTGATTGTTCAGGGCAAAATGCTTAAGACAGGCTCCAACATTTTTACTTTGTAATCCATTTGCAAAACCTGCTGCCATCTCACCCGAAAGAAGAGGATCTTCCGAAAAATATTCAAAATTGCGCCCACACAAAGGAGAGCGTTTTATATTCATACCACAGCCAAGAACAATCTGAACGTTTTCTGCCTTAGCTTCTTGTGCAATAGATTGAGCCATTTTATAAGTTGCTTGTGTGTTCCAACTTGAAGCAATTGCGCATGCCGTAGGATAACAAGTTGCTATATTGCTGTTATTAATATCACCAACTTCTTCGTTCCCAGTCTGATGCCGGAGCCCGTGTGGTCCATCGCTAACCGAAATTACAGGTATTTTCCCATCAGCCGAAAAAGTATCCCAGCTGCCAACACCATTTAAAAGTCTGATTTTTTCATCAATCGAAAGGCTTGCTAAAATTTCATCTACAGTTTTCATAATTAAAAGTATAAACCATAATTGCGAAAACTACATTAAAAATCGAATCGCTTTTGTTGTTTAAATTGATTATTTGCGGCTGTCATTTACAATATGAAGAAGTGCATTGCTTTTTAAAATCTCAGGCATTCTGGTACGCAGGAATTCTGGCCGCAAGTCAATTTGCGGAAGTTCTTCAAGCGGAATCCAGAATCTTTCTTCGTGCTCCCGGTTCCAGCCGTAGCTTTCTGCATTAAGCTCTTGTGAGCCGCGTGGTTTCATTAAAAAATAAAATTCAATTACGTGACAGGTGTAGTCTTTAATAATTTCTTCTGAGCCGGTAAAAAAGTTTTCGCAGATTACCGCAAGATGATCAATTTCGTAAGGAGCGCCAGTTTCTTCCTGCACTTCACGAAGTACACAAGCCTCTGCACTTTCGCCCATATTAACTCCGCCACCAACAGTATAAAAACAATCCGAGCTTTTAGTTTTCATAACAAGAAGCTTGCCGTCTTCAACAATCAAAGCCCCCGCCCGGTAGCGGAACCAGTGTTTATTCACCATAAAACAGCAGTCCGGGTAGCCGCATTTTAAGTCAGATAAATCGATTTTTTCTTCACTTTTCATTCTACGATAAGTAACATAAAAAAACATTTTTGTAAACTGCTATAATATGAGTCTACGATGCGTAGGTTGTATCAGGCTATGTGTGGTGATAATCTTATCATCGGAGGTACAAATGGATAATTATATTACCGGCGCTACAATAAAACGTCTGCGCGAAAATAAAAAAATGACTCAGGACGAGCTTGCAAACAAGATTTTTGTAAGCAACAAAACAATAAGCAAATGGGAAAACGGCCACGGACTGCCTGATATTTCGTTGCTGGAACCGCTGGCAAAAGCCTTGGATATTTCTGTGATAGAATTATTTTCTGGAACCGAAATACGCAACAAAAACCGCAGCTTCAACATGAAAAAAATTCTGTACTACACCTGCCCTATCTGCGGCAACGTAATTCAGGCAACCGGCGAAGCAGTCATCAGCTGCTGTGGAATTGTGCTGCCGCCACAGGAAGCAGAAACTTCAGAAGACGACGACCATAAAATCAACCTTGAAACAGTTGAAGATGAATATTATGTAACAGTGAATCACCCCATGACCAAAGACCATTACATTTCGTTCATCGCCGCTGTTGGTGACAATAATGTGCAGTTCGTAAAACTGTATCCCGAAAGTGCTGCCGAAGCACGCTTTAAAATAAGCAGGGTTAGGTTTATACTTATTTATTGTAATCATCACGGATTATTCAGGAGGAATCCATAGTGAAAGTCTTATTAATAAACGGAAGCCCAAGAGCCAACAGCAATACCCTGCTTGGTATAAAAGAAATAGAAAAAATATTTACCCAGCAGGGCATTGAAACCGAAATCATAAATATTGGAAACAAAGATATCCGTGGTTGCATTGCCTGTGAACAATGCGGAAAACTTGGACATTGTGTTTTTGATGATATTGTAAATGAAGCCGCAAAGAAATTTGAAGAAGCCGATGGCCTTGTTGTTGGAAGTCCCGTTTATTATTCAGCCCCAAATGCTACAGTGCAGGCATTCCTGCAAAGACTTTTTTACAGTTCAAGATTTGATAAAACCATGAAGGTGGGAGCAGGCTTTGTCTGTGCCCGTCGCGCCGGAACAACAGCGTCGTTTGATGTTTTGAACAAGTTTTTCACAATAAGCGGCATGCCCATTGCTTCAAGCCAGTACTGGAACAACATTCACGGAGGAGCACCTGGCGAAGCAGAAGAAGATGCCGAAGGCCTGCAGACCTTGAGAGTCCTTGCCCGCAACATGAGCTTCCTTATAAAATCTATAGCTCTGGGAAAAGAAAAGTTCGGGCTGCCGGAAAAAGAAAAGCATGAATGGACTAATTTTGTTTAGAGAAGAGAATACACGCGGCTGAAGGATTTTCCCCATTCCGCGTGTATTTGTTTTACAAATCTTTGTGAATTTACACGCGTTTTGAAGATAATTATATGTTTTCGCATGTATTTGCTTTTTAATCCTTTTTATATCTACACGCGGTATTCTCTACTCCACCTTGTTTCGCGTGTATCGGTTTTACAAATCTCTGAAAACTTACACGCAGTTTCGTGTTCACTCTAAGATTCGCGTGTAATTCACCTTTTTCCTTTTCTATAAAGACACGCGCTTTCTCTAATCATACCCTTTTGCGTGTCTTCGTCTTATCTAATGGTGTTTTTTTCAATAACTATCGTGGTAGTAATATAAAAAACGCCAGCTCCAATTGGAACTGGCGTCGCACGTCCCCCTGAACTTGTTTCAGGGTCTACATAAGTGAGATGCCGAAACGAGTTCGGCATGACGATTATTTTATAAGCGAGTGGTATTCCTGAAGGCTTCTAACTCCACCTTCACCACCGTTACCGTTCTTTACAGACTCAATACCCTTTACAGCAGCAAGAGCACCGGCAAGTGTTGTGATATAAGAAACCTTATACTTCAAACAAGCCTTGCGGATTGTCTTACGGTCTTCGGCGTAGTTGCGTTTTGCTTTTGGTGTGTTGATTACAAGGCAAACTTCCTTGTTCATAATCAGGTCTACAACATCAGGACGACCGGCACCTATCTTGTTTACAACTTCACACTTGATGTTGTTTGCATTGTAGAAGTCTGCAGTTCCCTGTGTACCAACCAAAGTGAAACCAAGATCCTTCAAAGTTTTACCGATTGTAAGAACTTCTTCTTTCTGTCCTTCCTTGTTGCTTAAAGAAATAAGAACCTTCTTGTTTTCCCAGGCGGCTGGTGCGTGTGGGAGTTCTGAACCTGCGGCCTCCTCTGCTTTGTAGAATGCCAGAGGGAATGTATCGGCCAAGCCAAGAACTTCACCTGTACTTCGCATTTCTGGTCCAAGAATAGGGTCAACTCCAGGGAAGCGGGCCCATGGCAAAACGGCTTCCTTTGCGCCGTAGTATGGAATAACCTTGTCTTTCAAACCAAGCGATTCAAGCGACTCGCCCAACATCATTCTTGTAGCAAGTCTTGCCATCTGTGTGTCGCAGACTTTTGAAACAAGCGGAACTGTACGGCTGGCACGTGGGTTAGCTTCAATTACATAAACCTTTCCGTCTTCAATAGCGTACTGCATGTTCATCAAACCGCAAACGTGCAAAGACTCTGCAATCTTTTTTGTATATTCTTTAATTGTTGCAAGATTGTCGGCAGGAATACTAACCGGCGGAATTACACAAGCCGAGTCTCCAGAGTGAATACCTGCAAGCTCAACGTGCTCCATAACAGCAGGAATGTAAACGTGAGTTGAATCAGCCAAAGCATCAGCCTCGCATTCCAGAGCGTTCTTCAAGAAGCGGTCAATCAAGAGCGGGCGGTCTGGTGTAACACCAACTGCCTTTTCAACGTATTCCTTCAAAGTTGCTTCATCATAAATAACTTCCATACCGCGTCCACCGAGTACGAAAGAAGGACGAATCATAATTGGGTAACCAATTTTATCTGCACAAGCCTTTGCTTCTTCAAAGTCAATTGCCATTCCACTTTCCGGCATTGGGATTTCAAGCTTTTCCATCATGTGGCGGAACAAGTCGCGGTCTTCGGCAATATCAATTGAGTCAATTGAAGTTCCCAGAATGTTTACGCCGTTTTCCTGAAGCTCGCGGGCAATGTTCAATGGAGTCTGTCCACCAAACTGAACGATAACTCCATAAGGTTTCTCTTTTTCGTAAATCTGAAGAACATCCTCGGTAGTAACTGGTTCAAAATAAAGTTTGTCAGAAGTATCGTAGTCTGTAGAAACAGTTTCCGGGTTACAGTTTACGATGATTGTTTCGTAGCCCATTTCCTTGAGCTGCATAGCCGCATGACAGC
>JAFZWX010000078.1 GCA_017617145.1 Treponema sp.
GGATTTGTGAAAAGGTTGTTACAAAGAATATGATTCTTAAGTCCGACAATTGATTTTCTGTATGATATAATAAAATCAAAGTGTATGATATAATATAATCAAAGTTGACAACACAACATATGTGTTGTATATTAAATTTATGGGGATGACGGCAAAACAGGTTATGAAAGTTCTCAAGAAAAATGGGTGGAAACTTGACAGAATTGAAAGTTCCCATCATATTTTCAAAAAGGAAGGGCATAACCGTTCTGTTCCTGTCCCATATCATAAAGGAAAAGATTCCGACTTAGGTTTCTTTGCTAAAGAAATACTAAAAGAGGCTGGCATAGATCCTGTTACTCTTAAGGAAATAAAAAAATGATTTATAACTGTGACATTACAGAAGAACATGGAAAATTTATTGTAAGATTCCCTGATGTACCAAATGCCATGACTTATGGCGAAACAAAAGATGAAGCTTTTGAAATGGCAAAAGATGTTCTTAATGGAATTCTTGCCTCTCATGTAGATAATAACTATCCAATTTCTGAGCCAAGTTATAATGGGGGATATCCTATTGAAGTTTCTCCAAAGGTAGCGTTTGCAATTGAATTAAGAAAAGCCCGCGCCGGACAAACTCAAAAAGAAGTAGCTTCAAAAGCTGGAATGACTTATCAGCAATATCAGCGTCTGGAAAATCCACATAAAACAAATCCAACACTAGAAACTCTTTATAAACTACAAAAAGTATTTAATAGACGATTTTTGGTATTATAAAAAATTATGAAAACTCTTTTTAATGACAACTGGCAGTTTGCGGAACTTGCCATTGATGAAAAAACTATGTACAAGGACGGAAAGCCCCTTCTTTTTAAACCTCAGGATTTTTTAAGTCGGGCAGAGGAGTTGCAATATAAAAATGTGCGCATTCCTCACGACTGGATGATTTATAATACAAAGGCGCTTTATCGAAGTTCAGTTGGATTTTATAAAAAGAATTTTACGCTTGATAACTTAAAAGAACTGCCGTATGTTGCGCTGAGTTTTGAAGCAGTTTATATGAACAGCGCAGTATGGGTAAACGGAAAGCTTGCAGGTGAGTGGAAGTACGGATACTCGCCGTTTGAGTTTGATATTTCGGAACTTGTGCACGAAGGTCAGAACCAAGTTCTTGTAATTGCAGTTTATCAGAACTGTAATACCCGCTGGTACTCCGGTGCCGGAATTATTCGCGATGTTCATTTGATTCGTACACCTGCTGTTCACCTTGTTAGTGACGGAGTTTATTTTAGTGCAAAGCCGCTTGATGAAAATAAGCTGGAGGGGGAGTGGGTTGTAAAAGTTACGTCGGAAATAAATGGCGTTGTGCAATTGTCGGAAGACACTGTGTCATTGTCTGAAGACACTGTGTCATTGTCGGGCTTGACCCGACAATCTCTTTTTGAGAGAGACCCCCGGGTCAAGCCCGAGGGTGACAAACTTGTATTATCCGAGGGTGACATATTGGTTTGCAGACATGTTCTTGAGGATCAATCAGGAAATGAATTTATCCACTTTGAAGGCGACGGCACTTATACAATAAAATCCCCACACCTCTGGAATCTCACCGACCCATATTTTTACATTTTAAAAACCCAACTGTTCACTTCCGATGGCACTCTCCTTGACAAAACATCTCAGCACGTTGGCTTTAAATACGCAAAGTTCACTCCGGACAAAGGATTTTTCTTAAACGGAATTCATCAAAAAATCTACGGCGCCTGTCACCATCACGACCAGGGGGCACTGGGGGCCGCATTTAATAAAGAAGCATTGCGTCGTCAGTTTGCAAAACTTAAGGAAATGGGTGTAAATGCCGTGCGCTGTTCTCATAATCCTCCTCCTAAAGACTGGATGGATTTGTGCGATGAAATGGGACTTCTTGTAGACGACGAAGCTTTTGATATGTGGGAAAAGCCAAAGACTCCATTTGATTACGGAAACTATTTTAATGACTGGTGCGAGCGCGATGTAGCTGCCTGGGTTCGTCGTGACAGAAATCATCCGAGCTTGATTATGTGGTCTGTTGGAAACGAGATTTACGATACTCATGTGGGCAATGGTCTTGAAATTACAAAGCGCCTGCGAAAATGTGTACGTCAGCATGACCCTGAACAAAATGCACCGGTAACAATTGCCTCAAATTACATGATGACAGACGGCGCACAGGAATGTGCAAAGTTCACAGATGTTGTAGGTTACAATTATCTTGAACGGCTTTACGATGAACATCATGCAAAATATCCTGATTGGAAAATCTATGGTTCCGAAACTGGTTCAACAGTTCAAAGCCGCGGAATCTATCATTTCCCGGATTCGCTCAAGCTTGTGACATTCAGTGACGGCCAGTGTTCGACTCTTGGAAACTGTACGACTCCATGGGGCTGTGCAAATACCCAAACTGTAATTGCAAATGACCGCGATTGTCCATTCAGTGCAGGTCAGTTTATCTGGACAGGTTGGGATTATATTGGCGAGCCGACACCGTATCATACAAAGTCGTCGTTCTTTGGTCAGATTGATACGGCGGGATTCCCAAAGGATACTTATTATCTGTTTAAATCTGAATGGGCTGGAAAAAATACGGCGCCATTTGTTCATCTTCTTCCTTACTGGGACTGGAACGAAGGACAGATGATTGATGTAAAAGCTTACACAAATGCCGACGAAGTGGAGTTATTTTTTAATGGTCAGTCACAGGGCAGACAAAAACTCAATCACAAAAACGGCGCTGAACCTTTTGGACGCTGGCAGTTGGAATATCATCGCGGGGAAATAAAAGCGGTGGCTTATGATGAAGAAGGGAAAATCGTTGCAGAAGATGTGAAGAGATCTTTTGATGATCCGGCAAGGATTGTTCTTGTTCCGGAAGAAGGAACCTCAATCCACTTCATACAAATAATGACCGCCGACCAGAACGGCACTCTCGTAGAAAACGCCCGCAACTACATAACCTTCAATGTCACTGGCGATGCAGAAATTGTTGGAATGGATAACGGTGACTCCACCGACTACGACGAATACACAAGCCGCGACGGTCGCACTCACACCAGAAAACTTTTTGCAAACCGCTTGATTACAATTGTCCGCGAAAAAGAAAACGGCAAAAGTTTTGTAATTACTGCTGTAAGTGAAGGGCTACCAGCTACCGCAATGAAGTTTGAAAAAAATGCACAAGGCGATGGCATCTGGAACGTAACTACACACGACAATTCAATAAAACCAGAAAACCCGTATGTTTCTGTTCGAAAAATAGAACTGATTGCCGGCGGTTCAACCCAACTGAATGCATCTCACAAAGAAATTGAAGTAACTGCAAAAGTACTGCCGCTAAATGCAACGGATAAGAATATTGAATGGAATCCAGTGCTTAAGGAATGTGTGGCAAGTAATAATATTAAAGTGGCCCTTCGACAGGCTCAGGGACCGCATGCTTTCACTCAGGGACTGCAACGCCTGATTCAAGCCAACGGCGACGGCTCCTGCATCCTTCGCTGTACTGCCCGCAACAACACTCAATACGACGAAGTTATAAGCGACCTTCCTTTTACCGTCTGCGGAATCGGAAACCCGAACCTTGACCCATACACACTTATTGAAGCCTGTCGTTTCAACGGTTATGACAACACCAATAACAAACCTGCCCCAGAAATGTCACTCGAAAGCGGAATCTCTAACCGAAAATGCGGTGCAACCTGGGTAAGCTTTGACCTTGTAGATTTTGGTACAGACGGTGCAGACACAATCCATCTGCCGATTTTCAGTTTTGCGACAGAGCTCCCGATTGAAGTTTGGGAAGGAAAAGGAACTACCGGTGAACTTCTTGGCCGATTCTCCTATAAACACGAATCAATTTACAACACCTATTCCGAAAACATCTTTACCCTCAGTCACAGACTTTTTGGAGTTCACACAATCACAATTGCCTTTGAGACGGACCTTTACCTTCACGGCTTTTATTTTGATAAAACACCAAAGGCTTTTGCAAAACTCCGTGCTCTTGATGCAGACCTTATAACAGGCGACTCTTTTACAAAAACCGAACAGGCTGTAGAAAAAATCGGTAACAATGTAAATCTTGATTTTGACAACATGAACTTTGGCGACCCCGACAAAGGTACAACAACTCTTACAATCTGTGGAAAATCAAACACGCCGAACAACACAATCAACATAAAGTTTTTTGCGTCAGACGGAACTTCGACAACTCAGGTTATAGAGTTTGCTCACACCGATGGCTACGAAGAAAAAACTTTCCAGCTGCAAAAAGTCACCGGCCGGCAAAAAATCAGTTTTGTGTTTCTGCCGGGCAGCGACTTTGATTTTAAGTGGTTTAAATTTTCGTATTAATAAGGTTATTTAATTACTAGAAGACGATGAAGATCCTCCGGAAGAATGAACTGCTTCACGGTCTTTAATCATGTGCTGCAACGTTATAAGAATAGCGACAACCTTTTGTTCGTGTTCTTTTTTGTAAATATCAACACACCATTTGTCGTGGAGCGAAATCATTTTCTGACTGATGATTGCAATAATTTCGCCGTTCGAGTCGTACAGTTCAAAGTTCAGTCCCAGAATGTTTCCTTTGAGCTGCCAGCCAAGACCAACGATGTTTGTAATATCTTTAATTATATGGAATATTTCATTTGAAAGTTCAAACTGAGTTCCGTCTGCCATTGTGATGTAGTGGCGTTCGTGAAGAGTAAAAAACTTGCGCTCAATGTGTGCAACCTGTTCGCCTGCTGCTGTTTGAAGATCAGTTTTGTCGTGCAGCGAAATCATTTTTGAATTTGCCTGATAAACAATCTGCTCGTTTGAATCTGTAATATCTATGTGATGGTGCAGTGTAAAAACTTTTGTTGTTGTAAAAAGTGAAAGATATGGTACTCCGAATTTTTCAACATTGTTTACATTTGCATCTTGTCCGGCTTCGCGGTATCGGTGGATTTTTGAAAAGACTCCCATTTGTTTCTCCTTAAATTTTATTATACCACATTTTATGAAGAAAACTATTTAAAAATACCGATATTTAAAGTATGCGTGCGAATTTTAAAACAACTTTTTTAATAGGATTTTTTATTCTGATATTCTCAGTTTCTGTTTTTGCCGAAGTTTACAAAACAGGCGTAACTGCTTCATACTATGCCGAAGATTTTCACGGGAAGAAAACTTCAAACGGCGAACACTTTAATATGAATGATTTTACCTGCGCTCATAAATCGCTTCCTTTTAATACAATCCTTAAAGTTACGAATCTTGCAAACGGAAAAAGCTGTGAAGTGCGCGTAAATGACAGGGGACCTTTTGTTTTAAACCGCGAAATTGATTTGTCAAAAGCAGCCGCAACAAAGTTAGGAATGATTGGAACAGGCACAACAAAAGTAAAGCTTGAAATTGTAGAGAAAGGTGCAAACACTAAACTGAGTCAACAGACTGCAGCTAGCGCAACCAAAATAATGAAAAAGTTATATGGAGACGCGGCAACAAGCAGTACAAACGCAGCTACAACCACCAGTTCCACAAAAAAACTTGAACCCGGCACTTATTGGGATATTCAGCTTGGAGCGTTCAAATCAAAAGATAATGCAAAACAATTTGCCAGTAAGGTTTCTAAAGCAGGCTTTAAAGATATTGTTTTGCAGACAACAAACGGCATAACCCGAGTTGCCATAAAAAAAGTGCCGGCCACCAAAGTAACCGACACTCAAAACAAACTTTCCGCCGCAGGTTTTACAGAACAAACCTTGAAGCAGAGAAATTAGTCGTCGTTTTCATCTGCACTCATAATGGAACCTATGAATGCTCCACCTTTTTGATAACCACTGGCAGTTAATGTAATTGTTTTTGTTTGTTCATTGATTGAATAATCGTCTGGCGGTGTTACTCCCGTTACTTGAATAAAGCCGTTCAAAATTTTACTTGGTAACATTATTACTAAATCTTCCTCTTCGTCAGTATTACCATCACCATCTTTATCATACACAACTATATAACATGATGATAAATCTATACTATTTGGATTTTCATAAATCTCGAACAGCGTCTTAATAACTGTATATTTAGTGTAACCGTCTGTTTTTAATGAAATTGTTTTTCCATTTATAGTATAATCTTGACGCTCCTCTAAAAATTCAGAAAAACTTTCAAATTCTTTTTCATTAAGCGTTTCCAAAGTTTCGTCGCCGTAAACAATTGTATATTCAGTATCTGAGGCATTTGTTCCGTTATTATTTGTTGAACTGTCTGATGAATTAGAATTACCACCAGAAGTTTTCATGAGATAGTATTTTGATGTCTCTGAATAATCTTCATCTGACCATTCCTCTGTCCAAGTATATTTTGATTTGTTTTCATTTGTTTTAAGACTTGAACGTGATTGTGATTGAATAGGAAATTCATAAACAGAAGCATGTTCGTTTACTTCTGCAAGTTCTTCACTTGTGTAGTCTTTAGTTCCCGAATATGTATATGTGTTTCCACTAATAACATAGCCGGCCTGTTTTGCTTCTTCTATCTCTTCTTGTGTTGCATCTGCAGGGATTGTTCCGGAGTAATTCCCTGAACTTGTAATTTTTGTGTAAACAAGTTTTGTAGCATTTTCTGAAACAGTAAAATATTTAACTGTAATAGAGCTGTCACCATCAGAATCTGTTGAAACCTTTTTATACACCCAGTTACCATCGCTGAGTTCAATACTGGCAGCGGCTACAGTTGTGTCATCAGCAGAAAACAGTGGCTCTGATGAAGCTGCAGAAGAACCGTTGTCACCAGTTCCATTTGCACAACTAAAGAACAGTGCAGCCATTAATAATAAACCTGATAATTAAAATAGTTTTTTCATAAAATCTCCTTAAACTAAAAAATTTCTTAAATTATAACCCTCCCTATAAACAGTTGTCAAACTTTTTTGAAAGGACTGTGTCCGCTGTGCCCTAACAGTGCCCACATCTGAAAATGCTTGTTAAATAAAAAAAGACTGCCCGTGTGGACAGTCTTTTTGACGAAGTGTTGTTATATTATACTAATCCCTGAGCAACCATTGCGTTGGCAACTTTTACGAAACCTGCAATGTTGGCACCAGCAACGTAGTTAACCCACTTGCCATCTTTAGCACCAAACTTAACAGCAGTGTTGTAAGCATTGTCGTGGATATTGATCATGATGTTGTGGAGTTTTTCATCAACTTCAGCAGCAGACCATGCAAGGCGTTCACTGTTCTGGCTCATTTCAAGACCAGATGTTGCAACACCACCGGCGTTAGAAGCTTTTCCTGGAGCATACAAAATCTTAGCAGCGAGGAACTTGTTTACAGCGTCGATGTTAGAAGGCATGTTAGCACCTTCTGCAACGAGCTTACATCCGTTCTTCAAGAGCTTGTCTGCATCGGCACCAAGAAGTTCGTTCTGTGTAGCACATGGGAATGCGCAGTCACACTTAACTTCCCAAACCTTCTTTCCTGCAAAGTACTTAGCTTCTGGGAACTTCTTAACATATTCAGAAATACGACCGCGTTTAACTGTCTTAAGATTCTTAACCCAGTCAAGCTTCTTCTGTGTAATTCCGTCTTTATCGTAAATGTATCCGTCTGAGTCAGAA
>JAFZWX010000079.1 GCA_017617145.1 Treponema sp.
GAATCTTTAATATGGGAAGGCGTTTTATCGTGATAAAATGATTTACAAGATTTTGCTTCGGTTCTTTTTAATTTCGCTGCGGATTTTTTTGAGTTTTAATTTGCGTTCTTTGCTGGCACGAGTTGGCTTTGTTTTGATTCGTTTTTTAGGAATTACCAGAGCCTGAACAATTTTGTTTTCAAGGCGGGAAAGTGCAATTTCACGATTGCGTTCCTGGTAGCGTTCATCATCAACATCAAGGAAAAGGCAGTCATCATTATTGATGATACTAGTCAGTTTTGAACGTAGGCGGATCAGTTCAACTTCAGTAAGCCCGCCCAGTGAAGTAACAGGAATAACAAGATGAACTTTTGTATTCATCTTGTTTACGTTCTGGCCCCCATTTCCTCCGCTGCGGGCGAATGGACGCCTTCGCAGCATAGCTGCTCGGAGACTCGCTAAAAACAGTCCACTGGACTGTTTTTGCCCTGCGGGCCGCTCCCTACATTTGAGAATTATTGATTATAGATTCATGAAGCTTTGCACGGTTCATTGCTTCTATTGTACTGGTTTTAACAGTTTTACATAATCCATTCGCTTTATCATTTGTTCTGTAGTATGAGCATCAAACCCAATTATTATCTTTACAGGATTAGAGGCAGAAATATTATACTGATAAACTAAATCCCAGAACTCGTTTCTCCAATAGATATAATCTGATTTTTCAATTAATTTTTCATAAGACGAAAGATTTTTCTCTAGTATGATATTATTTTGCGCTGCAGTTGAAATCAGTTCATTTGATATATCAGTCAGCTCTGATGTCCATTTTTTACATCGCCTGAAAAATCTGTCTGGGTGAGCAACGATATTGAATAAACCAGTTTTCATCCCTTCAATCATTGCTTTACAACAACCAATATATTCGTTTGATTTGTTTTCATCATCAAAACTAAACGATCCGTCAGGGTGTTGATAGAAATGTTGTCCGATTATCAGAGGTTTAAGGTTTAAGTATTTTAATTCTTCATAGAACTTTAGCATCGAAGGTAAAAATTCAACTTCAAGTCCGATTTGAATTTTTATCTGTCCTAGATATTTTTCCTGCAAATGGTTCAACGATTCAATATATTCAGGAAGGTGTTCCATATCCATTCTGTTCTTAAATGGGTTACCAGGGAAAGGACAATGATCTGTAAATGTTATTTGATCTGCACCTAAAGACAAAGCGGTTCGGACATAAGCTTCATCATTTTCATCAGAACCATGCTTACATCTGAAAGTATGCACATGAAAAATGTGTTTCATAATATTTTATTTTCCCTCTTTCTGATTTTTTAATCATTCCTTTAGTTTTACTTCTGTTGTTGATAACCAAATAATTTCTTTGCCATATAATTCAATATCTTCGTCATATATATGCATAAAATCAATGATTTTACCGTATTCCTTGGGGAACATGTCTTCGCAGTATCTTGGATATATGAAATACGGAACTATTCCAACAAAGTCATTTCCATCAAAGCGAGCAAGAATTTCATCGGCATCTTCGATATAAACAGGAAGCCCTGCAGCATAAAGAGTAATGTAAAATGTAACAGCTTCAAACTGACGATGTTTTCCCTGAATTATAAAATAATAGCCTTCATCATCGTGACATACAAACAAATCAACATGCGTACTGTTTCCACCCCGTATAATTTCCCAGGGATGTCCTCCACCTCTGTGACCAGAGTACCATTCATCCCAAGCCCTAGCATCTTCAAAATTTATGCCAGGCCCTTCATTTAAGCCATAACCAGAACCGGTAAGGCCTTCGTCACGTCCATCGGAATATTTCATATAAATCTCAGAAAGAGACATTCCTTCTGTTTTGTAGCCCAGTGCTTTATAACCAAGTTCGCAGGCTTTAAAAAAATCATTTGCAGTAAATTCTTTAATACGAGAAATCTTTGTTTTATCATTAACCCCTGATTTCAGAATACTACGGAATGTCGAAATTGTTTTTTCAGATAAACCATCAAAATCAAATTTTTTATGCTCAGGATTATTTTTCCATAAAACAGAACGTTTAATAACTCCTTTTCGTAATTTATATGGGAGATTGTTTTTTACAAATACATTATAAGTTCCATTTTTAAGCATCTTAAGAGATTCTGTAACGGCAGGAAGAATAAGCTTGCAAAGTATAACCGCAGCTTTATCAGAATACTGAGTTTTTCCCTTCTTATTCATATCTACACTGATAATTGATTTATTCCCTAATGAAACTGCACGGAAAGTAGTTTTCCCGTCACGATCTTTTGAATCAACAATTACAAGTCGGTACCACATTTTTTCAAGTGGATAATCTTCCATCCAGAGCTTTTCATATTCCTGATAATTTTTTACAACATCACATTCTTTTAAGTACTCAAAAGACTCAAAATCAGATATATCCCCTCTTGGAATTAGAAGCCAGATAAATTTTACTTCGTTGTTTTTATCCAAAGGTTCAAGAGGTTCGAGCAGATCAAAAAGCGGATTCATTGCTTTTGCAAGAACTGGCCTTACCCCAGATGAATTTAAAAAATCTTTATCAAAGTATTTAAGAAGCCGTTCAATATCTGGAGCTACAAGCTTATAATTTTGGTTTCCCATTCTGATTCCTCCTTCATTAAACAGTATGAATCTATTCTTGCTAAAAAGAAATAAACTGTTAGTTTAAACTGAAACTAATGTTTTAATATATTCGTAAATCCATACTGGTGCTTTTTTACATTCATCTATTAGTTTTATTTTATCTTCCTCTCGTAAAACCAGTTTTAAAGTATTCAAGGTGTTTTTCGTAACATGTTCCTGCCCAAGACACCTGAAGGCTTGAATTACCAGTGCAGAGATTGGTGACATTCCACAAATATATCTGGTACTTGTATGTTTGAACTTAAGCTTTATCCCCTGAATCTCATATTCTCTATATGGACCATCACTTAAGTAAACATAATGAGCCGGAACCTGTGTTGAAAGATGCAATATATTCAAAGCATGTACCCCAGAAGGAATAATTGACCATCCAAACTTTTCAGCAATTTTTTGTGCTACCTGATAAATTGAAACAGGAACGTATTCATTCAAAAATGTTGAAAACTTTGGTTTAGAATATATGCCGTTAATTACTCTTGAAATTTCTCCTTTCTTTTCCATACGCTGTAGTGTATTTTTTATAGTATCGTATGGTGCAATATCAAGTAAATCTTTTATAGAGAAAATGAAGCCATCTGGAGCTTTTGAAATATACTCTTTAATTATCTTGTCCATGAAAAGATCTCCAGGAATGATTATTTTCGATACATTGTAAATCGCTTATAAAAATCTGTCATTAAACTATTAATTTAATGACAAAGCTTATCGGTCATAATATAGTTTTTGTATATAAAACAGAACCTTAAAAATTGGAGAAATAAAAAATGCAGAAGGATAATATTTTTAATATTAATTCAAAAGTCGATATAACCTTTCCTGAAGAAACTATAGTTCATGCAATTCTTGCAGAACAACATCTAGCTTCGGCACATGATTCTTTGGCAGAGGCAGATTATGAAGACAATGAAAAATTTGATAACTTTATGGATTCTATTTTGAATAATCGCAAACGAATTTTTATTAGTGATGATATTGTTATGAACTGTTTCTATTCTATGGATTTCTCTTTTCTGAAAAGTATAAATGAGACAATGAAATTAGATTGGAGTAAGTTAAAAGTTGATCAAGATATCTGGACGTTCGAGGAATTATTCGAACCTGAGAAAATTCTTTATGCAATAATACAAGCAGTTAAAAAGATATATCATAGTTTTTCCACCTTTGAAGAAGGCTGCTATACCACAGAAAAAGTTTTAGGAGCATTCTATGTTATTGTAAATGTATTTCACGACGATGAAGGACCATACCTAACGATGGATGTCTCTCTTAATGATATCTATGAGGGAGTTAGTTGGACATAAATTAACCGTGCAGTTTTATGATTCTATAATTAATATTTGCCCAGATTTCATTATCCAAAAAACGAAGGTTTATATGTTGGTTGTTTCAAAAATGTGGGGCTCAGACTCATGATCTGGTATTCAGAACGAGAAATTCTCCTTTTCTCCTTGTTTTTTTCGTCTAAACATGGTATATTTGTAGTAAACCTACAAAAACGAGGTGTTTATGCTGTTAGAAATGAGATTTAGTAACTTTTTCTCTATAAAAGATGAAGTTTGCATCGATTTTAAGGCTGGTAACATCAATACAGCTGGTGCAAAAGAATTGGCAGATAATATTTTCTCTTTTAATGATGAAACACTTATTAAGGTACAAGGGCTTTTTGGACCTAATGCTTCTGGTAAGTCTAGTATATTAAATGCTGCAGCAAGTTGTATTCAGATTATTCTTGAGTCACATCTCTATAATGAAGGGGTTAAGTTTAATTACATGCCTTTTAAATTTGATGGCTATTTTAAGAAACCAAGTTCTTTCTATATAGATTTTATCACTGATGGAATTGAATATGAATATTCATTCACTCTTACAAGAAATGAAATTCTCTCAGAAGAACTGTATTATTATCCTGGAAAAAGAAAAGCCAAAATTTTTACAAGAGATGAATCTAAGGGTCCTGCCAAACCAGATATTTACAGTTTTGGAGAAGGACAGTTTATAAAACCAATGGATGTTGCTCAAAGTACTGGTACAAATACTTTATTCATTAGTAGAGCGAGTCAGATGGATAGAGAACTTGCAAAAAAAATCTACAACTATTTTAGAACTCAATTATTAATAGGACTCCCTCAGCTTTCTGGTAAATATGCTGTTGAGTTGTTTAAACAGAATAAAGATTTGATTCTTCAGGCCCTAAAGATGGCTGATAGCGATATTGTTGATATTGATGTGAAAATTGAGAAGAATGTATATACAGTTCCGCCTGCTTATTTACAAGTTGGTTCTAATACAATTCCTTCTATACCTATGCAGCAGGCTGTTGAAGAAATAAATTTCTATACCAAGCATAAAAGAAATCCCGATGTTCCTTTTCACCTTTTGGCTGAGGAATCTGCAGGAACTATTCAGATTTTCAATCTTCTCCTTATTCTTCTTGATGTCTGTAAAAATGGGAAGACTCTTATCCTTGATGAATTTGATGCAAGCCTTCATACAGAACTTGCTCAGTTTATTCTTGATATGGTTAATGCTTCTAAGTCTGCTCAGTTTCTGTTTACAAGTCATAACACAAATCTTCTTGATATAAAGAAAATGAGAAGGGATCAGATTTTGTTTACAAATAAAAAGGAAGATGGTTCCACAGAGGTTTATTCACTGTTTGATTTCAAGGATTTTAGAGAAAACATGGATGCCGAAAAGTGTTATCTTCAGGGAAGATTTGATGCAGTACCTTATATAAATTCTTCTATTAGTGTAATCAAAAGTCTTCTGGGAGAATAAGCATGGGAAGAGAGAGATTTTCAAAACCAAGAAAGATGCGAACTTTGTTTCATTAGAGTTTAATCAAAAATTCATCCATCCTTTCTGCATTGCCAGAATCTTCATCAGGATAACCAACGGGATTTAGCCTCAGATGAATTGTTCTTCCATCGCCCTGTACTAAATCTTTGGTACGAACCGAGTGAGTATGTCCTGCAAGCCAAGTGCTTTCGTTTTTCAGTTGGTCCAGATATTTTTGCCCGTTGAAATAAAAGTAGGTAGTTGCATCTGAATAATAGTATTCCTGCTCAACTCCAAAAAACAAGGGAATATAATGAGTCATGATTATATCAGGCCTTTGAGAAATAACCTTATCCAGCTTTTGCATTTCTGATTTCAAGATTGCAGCGTGATTGTTTTTCATGTAGTTCCAATTAACATAATCAAACCAGTAATGCCAATCAAAGAGAAACTTGTGTATATTTCCATCAGGTTCTGGTTCAAGATAAAAAGCCCAGGTCCAGTCATTAAAAGCCATTGTACCGCCAAATTTCACACCTTCAAATTCTTCGACGTTACCATCCAAAATAGAGACATTCCCTAACTTTGAAACTTCAGTCTTCAGAAAATCGAGTTTTGCCTGAGTTTCTGTAAAGGGATTATTTCGAAAGTAGGACTGGTTACCA
>JAFZWX010000004.1 GCA_017617145.1 Treponema sp.
AAAATTATAAAAGAGTTTGGAATGTTTATGCAGCCTGGGATTATACCAGAGAAATTGAAGATTTGAACAAAATGTCAGACAAGGGCTGGCAGCTTATCAAGGGCGGTCTGTTTTCTAACCGCTACAAGAAAAACGATTCATTGCGTTACCGCTATCAGATTGATTTTAATCCGAAAATCGAAGATATGGGTCGTTACATCGAAACCTTCCGTGAACAGGGCTGGGAATATGTAAATTCAACCTTCAATGGCTGGCACTACTTCAGGAAGCTTTATGACAAAACTGGCGAAGATTACGAAATCTACAACGATTCACAGTCGCTCAAGGAAATGCAGGCTAAATGGCAGAAGATGGGAACAGGCGCTATTGTAGCTGTTACCTTGCTTGCAGTTCTTGAATTGATTTTTACAATCAGATGGCCACGTCTTTATTCTGCAGTTTTGACTTTGACTTTGATTATCGAAGCATTTGTAATTAGCCGCGGAGTATTTATTCTTCGTAACACTCAGCGTGCCGACGGACACAAACGCAGCTGGAACGGAGCTCCAGCTTTTATGATTGTTCTTTTGCTTGGTATGGTTAGTACTTTAGTTCTTATGGGATTACGTAATAACAACAGATTCAATACAAAGAGCGAGGTTTGTTCACCAATTTCGTCTAATATTGCAGATGCAGTTGACTGGGGTGATGTAAAGGTTACTTATCCAGATTTCTACAGCTTTGAAGTAAGCGGATATACAGGTTCTCCAATGACCTGGGCTGTTGTAAATGCACAGACAGGCGAAGTTGTAAGTCTGATCCGCACAGATTCATCAAAAGCAAAAGACGGCAAAAAGTTTGAGGAAAAGCATAAAATTCTCCTTAAGCGTGGAAATTACAAACTCTACGGTTACGACTTTGCCGGCGGTGAAATTGATTTACATGTAAGTCTGGATTAGTTCATTTAAAAAGCTGCGGAAAATTTGCGGCTTTTTTTACGGCTGCTTCCAGAGTCATGCCTGCAAAGGCTTGTGCTCCAAGGAGGCGGCCGCTTTTTTTATCATCAACAAAAGCACCAACTACAATGCCTGGAATTACACTATCCGGGTCATTTGGTGCATTTGGTCCGCCGAGGTCTGTACGACACCAGCCTGGGTCTGTAAGGTTTATGCATACATCGGTTCCGTCAAGCTTGCCTGCAAGGTCGCTTGTTACTTTGTCGAGCGCTGCCTTACTTGCACTGTAGCCTGCCTGTTCCGGTTCGTTACGGATTCCGCTTGTTGTGTTTATTACACGGCCAAATCCTCGTTCAATCATTTTTGGAATAAAGTGATAGCAGAGCATCATTGGAGCGATTGTGTTTATTACAAAGCTTGTTGAATAATCTTCTGCCGGAGTTTTCCAGTAATCTGTGCGGTAGGCAATCTGGACTGCTGCGTTGTTGAAGAGAATGTCCACTTTTGTGCCGTGCGCTTCTATTTCATTTATCATTGACTGAACCTGTGAAAGGTCACTTAATTCTGCGGCAACTGCGTATGCTTCTACGCCAAGAGTTTTTACTTCTTCAAGTACGTTTTTTGTGTGCTCAAGCGAGCGGCTGTGCAGAATAAGGTTGCAGCCTTTACCAGCCATAAATTTTGCAATTCTGTAGCCGATTCCTCGGTTAGCACCGGTTACCAGTGCCCATTTTCCTTTTACGTCTGTCATTTCATTTTCTCCACAATTTCATCACACCACTTGTCAAATTCCGGATCTTCTACCTGGCAATCTGGGTGGCTCATTACATATTCTATTGTTTCGCGGATTCCCTGATCAGCACGCTTTGTTGCAACAAAATCAGGAACCAGCGTTTTAAGTTTACTGCAATCGAAAACTACGGAATTTGCTTTATCACCAATAAGGCTTCCTGTAAAATCATAATGTGAATGCGCTGCCAGATAACTTGATGAAACATAAATCGGCTTAAGCTCAACACCAAGAGCATCTGCAATGCACTTGTAAATCTGGTTCCAGGTTACAGACTCATCACTCATAATCTGAACTGCTTCGCCAATTGCGTGAATGTTTCCCATAAGACCAACAAAGCCCTTTGCAAAATCGGAATTGTGGGTGATTGTCCAAAGGCTTGTACCGTCGCCATGAATAATTACAGGCTTGCCTTCTTTAATGCGTTTTACAACCTGGTAACTGCCCTTGTTTCCGTGAACTCCAAGAGGAACAGAGCGTTCATCATAAGTGTGGCTCGGGCGGATTATTGTCACCGGAAAGTTTTCTTCGCGGTAAAGCTTCATAAGGTAATCTTCGCAGGCAATTTTGTTTCTGGAATATTCCCAGTAAGGATTTGCAAGCGGAGTTTTTTCGCTGATGATGTAGTGGGCGCAAGGCTTTTGGTATGCAGAGGCTGAACTTATGTACATAAACTGGCGGACTTTTCCTTTGAGCAGGCGGTAGTCGCGTTCAAGTTGTTCTGGCACAAAACCAATAAAATCGCAGGCAACGTCAAAGGTCATGCCTTCGAGTTTTTTGGCAACAGCGGCTTCGTCGTTTATGTCTACTGTTATGAAGTGTGCGCCTTTAAGGGCAGGGTCTGCATTGCGGTTTCCACGGTTTATAAGATAAAGCTCCCAGCCCTTTTGCAAAAGAAGCTTAGAAATTGCCATGCTTATA
This sequence comes from Treponema sp., assembly GCA_017617145.1. Next base: position 2,647 of record JAFZWX010000004.1, read on the forward strand.
GTGCCGGTTCCGCCTATGAATAATGCTTTCATTAATGAATCCTCCGAGAGAGATTCCCGGGTCAAGCCCGGGAATGACATAGTGTGTCATTGTCGGGCTTGACCCGACAATCTATATTTTTGCCTTTACGGCAAGTTTATATATTTCTGCTATATCATCCGAACTCAACTTTACAAACCCGCCGGTTGTGCCGCCTTGTGGGAGACCGAACTTTTTAACGAGGGTTGGAATATCTTCCTCTCGTGCACCGAGCTCGGCAAAATTAATTGGCATGCCAATGCTGTGCAGAAAGAGTCTGAAGCGGCGGATTCCTTCGAGTGCTGTTGCTTCTGGATTGGCGTAATCCATTTGTACACCCCACACTCGGGTGGCCCACTGGCAGAAACGCATTACATCATGCTTGTAAACAAACTCCATCCAGGCAGGCATAATAACTGCAAGACCGGCTCCGTGAGCGCAATCATAAAGACCGCTAAGCTCATGTTCAATTCCGTGGCTGTTCCAATCCTGGTCGCGGCCAACGCCTACAATATTGTTATGGGCAACCATTCCTGCCCACATGATATTTGCACGGGCCTCGTAATCATCAGGGTTTGCAATTACCTTTGGAGTTTCGTGAATCATTGCCATGAGTTCACCTTCGCAAAGGCGGTCGGTTGTTTCTACATTTTGTGTATTTGTAAAATAGCGCTCGCAAACATGAGCCATAATATCTGTTGCACCGCAGGCAGTCTGGTAAGCAGGAAGAGTCTGAGTTAGGGCGGGGTTTAAGATTGAAAATTTTGGACGGAGTATATCGTTTCCAAAACCGCGTTTAATCATTCCGTCTTTTTTGGTAATTACAGAGTCAGGAGACCCTTCCGATCCTGCTGCAGCAATTGTGAGAATTGTTGCAACCGGGAGCGCTGCTTTTGCCTGGGCAACATAACTGTAAAAATCCCAGAAATCGCCGTCATAGCATACACCAAGTGCAATTGCCTTAGCACTGTCTATTACAGAACCACCGCCGACAGCAAGAATAAAATCAACTCCTTCGCGTTTGCAAAGTTCAATTCCTTCATAAACTTTATCATCAAGCGGGTTAGGGTGAACGCCGCCAAGCTCAACAAAAGCAAGTCCGGCTGCCTTAAGTGATTCGCGTACACGACCAAGCAAACCGGATTTTTCTGCCGACTTACCGCCAAAATGAAGCAGTACCTTGCTTCCGCCAAATTCCTTTACAAGCATACCAGCCTGGTTTTCTGTATCCTTTCCAAAAACAAATTTTGTTGGACTATAAAAAGTAAAATTATTCATAAAAAAAATCTCCTATGAGGGATTCCCGGGTCAAGCTCGGGAATGACATTTGACATATTGTGTCATTGTCGGGCTTGACCCGACAATCTATAAATTCAAATATACAAGGGATTTTTTTTAAAACAAGAGAAAATCTCTTAAAAAATTGGATTATTCTATTTTTACAAGCCCGCCTCAGGCAGACAGTGCATATGCGTTGTACCCAGTATGCGAAAGCCTTCTGCAGCTATGTGGAAGGAGCGCATGCCAAAATCCCGGGAACGTAATTTAAGGTAAAGTTCAATTGACCTGCGGTCCGGGCAGCCTGCAGGGTACTGGCTTAAGTGATTGTCAAAAATTGCGGTAAGTTGTTTTTTTAGAAAGCCTGTGGTTTTCATAAATACATTTGGTTTTGCGGTCATGTAAAAGGCTACGCCTTTAAGAGGACAGGGTGTGGCGCCAAGTTTTTTCATAATGCCTGGGTTGGCTGCATTTACTGCAAGTGTGCGGACTGCCTTTCCAACATTCAGGTGGTCAATGTGACATTCTGAAGCAGGAGCTGGGTCAGGTGCAAAAATGATGTCGGGCTGGACGTCGGAAATCACACCGGCAATGGCTCGCAGCAACTCGTCAGTGTCATAAAAGCCGCCGTCTGAAAGTTCATGAAAGCGGACATCGGTAACACCAAGGGCTGCCGCTGAACGGATAGCTTCTTTCTTGCGTGTTTCAATAAGTTCTTCTTCAGAAACGGGCTCTTTCAAATTCACAGTTCCATAACGTCCATCAGTGCAAATCAAAAAACAAATGCTTTTGCCTTGTGCAGCTAGTGCGGCAACTGTAGCACCCGCTCCAATTTCAATATCATCAGGGTGGGGGCCAACAAAAAGGTAGCGGTCAAAGTTCTGAACCTTTGGAAATGGCGCTGCGAACTTTATAGCAAGTTTTGTAATTCCCATAATTTATCTCCGCTTGTTGCCTACTCAGACTTATTTCTGTTTTCAAGTTCACTTAAGATTTCTGTATATTTTTCTTCGTCCAGCTTGTAAAAGCGTTTGTACAAAAGGTAAGAAACGAGCAGCAACACAAAAGGAACGAAAACCATAAAGAGCAGCATTCCAACAGACTGACCTCTTCCAACGTTTTGAATTAAATCGGCAATCTGGGCATTCTTTAATTCTGTGGTTATGAGATTCTGGTTTGCGGCCTGCTCAAGATTTGCAATTTTGTTTGTAAAATCAGTTACGCGGAAAATCAGGTAGCAGAAAGAAGTAATTACAACAACTAAAGCTCCGGCAAGCTTTGTAATAAAAGGCCTGATTGAAGTAATAATTCCCTCGCGGCGGCTGCCTGTTTTATACTCGTTGTATTCAACTGTATTAAAAATCGAAATCATTAAAACAAGGTGGTAGCCGTACAAACCAAAGGCAAGCAGCATATAACCGATTGTCAGTACCCAGAAGGCAGCCATGTTAGCAGGCATGACAAGTCCGGAAATCAGCATGAGCACACTACCCACCGCAGCAACATACAAAAGGATTTTCATAAAAGTTTTGCGGCTCATTTTTCTTGAAATTGCAGGATAGAAAATCATAAGGAAAGCAGTTGCGCTCATACCTACAGTTGTAAAAAGTGAATATAGGCCGCCTTCGTAACCGTAACGGAAGTACACATAATTTGCGCCAATTCCACCGATTATAAGATCGTTAGCAATCTGATGAAGCAGGAAAATCAAAACCATCCATCTAAGCTGATCATTACCAAAAATAGTTTCTACAATAAGCTTGAAAGAAATTTTGTCGGCAGGTTTTTCCATGTCATCACGATTTTCTTTTACACCAAGCATTGTGAAGCTTGCAAAAAGCGGCGAAAGGATTGCAACAATCAGTGCGATTATTCCATAAGCAGTAGAAGCATTTCCTCCAATCTGCAACGCGCCTGCTGTAAACATAGGAATCATAAGTCCTGCAAGAGTTCCGCCAATACCGGCAAACAAAGTAGCACGGGCAGTAATCTGGTTTCGGGAATTGCTTGTTCTTGAAATTGCAGGAACCATGCCCCAGTAAGGAATATCGTTCATTGTATAAGTGATACTGTACATAAGATAAATCACGCCAAAGAAAGTAACAAAAGACCAGCCCGTAAGCTTTGTATTAAATGCAAGAAAAACAACAACAGAGGTAGACAAGGAACCCGCAAGCAGCCACGGTTTAAACTTACCCCACTTTGTTCTGGTACGCTCAATAATGTTTCCCATAATCGGGTCATTAAAAGCATCAAAAACTCTGGCAGCCACCATAATCATTGTGATTGCCACAATCTGCGCGTCGGTGAGTTCTTTTGTGTACAGAACATAAAGGTAGAGGAAGCTGGTGACCATTGTATAAATCATGTCGCGGCCAACAGTTCCAAGCGGGTAGTACCACAAGTTCCGTTTTTTAATAGACGGCTCTTCTACGTCGATGTGTTTGATGTTTAGTATTTTTTGTTTTTCTAACATATTTTCAGCTCCTTTAGCATAAACTCAGCAATTCTATTTTTATTTACTTTACAAACCTTACGGTCGTACGTGTAGAAACCGTTGATTTCATCTTCAATATCAGAAAGCTGTGTGTAGATTGCAGCACAAAGACCAAGAGGAATAGCGGGCAAAACCATTTTTTTATAAGTTTCTATAATACGATCTGTAAGTTCTTTTTCGTCTTTACATTTACCATAACCGTAGGATTTTTTGGGATTCCAGATATGTCCTTCTACTGCTCGGCTAAAACCGCCAAACTCTGAAAGCAGTAAAGGCTTAAGTTCCGGCTTGAGTTTTTTTGTCCTGAAGTAAATATGTACGCTGTCTACATCGGAATGCTGCTGCTTAAACCAGCCCGAAGTATAATCATAAAATCTTGACGAATCACGTTCTTTGAGCAGGTCGCCAATTTCATCACTGTCGGTCTGGCCCCAGCCTTCATTGAAAACTGTATATGCAATTACAGAAGGGTGGTTGTGTAAAAAGTTCTGAGTTTCAAAAGCACTTAGTTTAAACCATTCTTTTTGATTTTCATCATAACGATTTTTGTCATTCTTTTTTAAGCCCACAGTTGCAAGTGCTGTATCAACCAGAAAATTGTAAGGGCCGTTATTAACCATATCCTGAATAACATAAATGCCAAGACTGTCGCATAAATAATAAAAGATTTCGGGTTCAACTTTTATATGTTTTCGAAGTGTATTAAAGCCAAGTTCCTTCATCCTTAAAATATCTTTTTTGTATTCTTCAGGACTTTCCGGAGTAAAAATGCCGTCTTCAAAATATCCCTGATCCAGAACGCCGTTTAAGAATACCGGTTTATGATTTATGCAAATGCGCTGTACGCCAGTTACTTTTTCTATACTGACGGATCGTAAAGCAAAATATGTTTCTACCTTGTCTCCGTTGTAATCAAGCTCAAGTTCATATAGATAAGGATTTTCTGCAGTCCAGAATTGAGGCTGGTGTTTTTTACCTGCAATTTCTATGCTTGATAAATCAAGGCTGTAGTTGTTGCCCTTAATCAAAAAGTTATAATCGCCTTCTGCAGTTCTTAATGTTGCCTTAACTTTTTTTTCAGAATTATTTTCTTCTTCATTAAAGCAGAGTTTAAAAGTAACACGGCTTTCTTCTACATCATAATTAATTTTTGAAATGTATGATTCGGGGAGCCATTCCATCCAGACTGTTTGCCATATACCGCTTATTGGTGTATACCACATACCGCCACGATCGATGCGCTGCTTTCCGTAAGGCTTTGTGTGATCTAGAAAATCTTCGCCTTCAAGTCTAATCAAAATCACCGGGTCATTATTTGCAATTGCCTCATTGGCTTGTTTTGTAATATCACAGGTCAAGGTAAAATAACCAAGTTCCGAATGCCCCACAAGCTCGTCATTTGCATAAACAGAACAAACCTGATCTACCGCTCCAAAGTAGAGCATCAGTCTTCCATCGCTTTTAAGGCATTTTACAGCCTCTTGTGGAAGCTCTATCTTTTTTTGATAGGTATAAACCGGAGTAATTTTTCCTTCGTATTCACAAAGCTTTGATTCAGGTGGAAAAGGAAGCTTTACAGGAAGATTATTTAAAGTCCAGCCATCATTTAGAATTTTATAATTTCCATTTCGTTTTAAAGAAGGGCGCGGATAAATATTCCAGTCGTTCATTTTTCCACCTGCGAAGAATTATTTTTTATCTTTCCTGATTGCAATAATTGGAATAAAGGCCAGTAAAGCTACAATTGCTGCGGCCATAAAAAGACTGTAAGGCGGAATAAAATCTTCCCCGTTCAAGCCCATAGCATCCATTCCAAGAATCAAAGAAATAATTGGTCCTATAATCATTGGAATTAAAACAGAAAAGCACATTCTTACACCCTGCAATCTTCCTTCACAGCCTTCGGGAATATTGTCCTGGAAGTTTGCATTAAAGGCTCCAAGCAAAGAAAGAATGCCTCCCATCATTACAATTCCGCCAGCGTATAAAACAATTGTTCTTGCTGTGCCGGAAAGGAATTGCAAAATATAAAAAGAAAGAATTCCCAGAATTGCCATAATCAAAAGCGGAATGTAAAATCCGCGTCTTCCTTTTTTATCAAACTGAAATCCAAAAATACCGGTAAGCACTGCAGAACCAACAATAATAACTGCCATTGGAATTACAAATCCGTCGCCAAGTCCTAAAGTCTTAATCAAGAAGTTGATGAGGTAAGAAAAGAAAGTCTGCTGGGCAATACCAATGAGACAAAGGCCAGATAAAGTTATGTAAAGCATCTTATTTTCTTTTACAGTCTGCAGCTTAAAGCCATAAGAAATATCCTGAAAAAGTGATTCTGATTTATTTACTTTTATGTTGGCCGCATCCATTAAAATGAAAAGTGCAAGTAAACCGGCTACAAGAGGAATTGCGCCAATGATGATAAAGAAAAGAGCATTGCTTTCGTTTTTAGAATTATAAAAACTTCCAAGTCCTACAAAAACAATTACTACGGCAATTACAGGCAAAATTGAAAGTATGCCGTTTATTTTTCCGCGGTTTGTATCGTCTGTATTGTCTGTGACCCACGCATTAAAAGCTGCATCGTTGGAAGTAGAACCAGCAAAAGTCATAATACAATCAAAAAGGACTATTAAGACTGCAATAAGGGCAAGCTTAGATGCACTTGCTTTCATTGGTAAAAATGCAAAAAGCATAATTGTAAAGCCCCAGAAAATATATCCTATTGAAATAAAAGGCTTTCGTTTTCCAAGCCGATCAGACCAGGTACCTGCAAAAATTGTTGTAAGGGTTGCAGCAAGTGCCGAAAGAATTACCATCCAGGTAGTAACCATGTAAGACATGTCGCTGCGTCCTGAATTTGCAAAAACGTCCTGAGCAAAAGTTGCAAAGTACATGTTTTCGACTATCCAGGCAATCTGCCCGATCAGCCCAAAGAAAACAGCCGAAAACCAGATTCTTCCAGTAATTTTTGTTACATTTTTTGTGTCCATATTTTACTCCTTTTGGTGGATTTGAAGCGTATGTTATGTGTTTTTATTAAATGCAACTTCCAGATGCTTTTTTTCTTTTACACAATCCAGAAGATAGTAATTGATAATATTTTGATATGGCATACCTGTTTCTTCTGCCATATTCTTAAAATATTCAATTACCTGATCATCAAGACGGATTGTAATTTGTTTCTTAAGTTTATCAGAATACGGATTTTTAATTCCGTTTGAAAAATCATAATGGTCTCTCATAGTTTTCCTCCATATTGTTTAGATTCCTGCAATTCCGCTTTTACAGGATCCCATTCAAAGATTAATTCACCCATAATTATATTATAATTATACTATACTGATTTTGTCAAATAAAAAGGGGGCTTGCCCCGCCGTACAAAATCTTGGTTTGAGCTAATCTTTTTCAAAAAAAATTATATCCATTAGATTATTGATTTTTTCAGTTTCTCCGGTTTTATGGTAGCCAAGTTTTTCATATAAATGAATATTGCCCTTTTCTTGTAAAATGGTATCGAGACACCAATTATTACTACCATAAAGATTTTCCAGCTCAATTATGGCCTTTTGTGCATAACCATTACCTCTAAATTCTTTCATAATGAAAATTGGAGATATTCGCTTTCGTGATCCATCTTTTTTATCAATTACTCGAACAGCACCGACAATTGTATTACCTTCAAGGATGAAATAGTATTTAGTCCAAGGCTGATTATATTTTTGGATAACTTTTTCTAAACTTTCAGCTCCAGGATTTGTTTCGAAATCTTTATACTTTGATAATAAATCACTAAAAGCACAAATCTGCATTTTCCACAAATGTTTTATTTCATCTTCCGTAATTACTTGTTTTAATGATATATTCATTTTATTTCTTTCTGAACCTGCGCCCCAATGCGGGCGTCCACATAACAACTGGTTGTACCGCAGCGAGCTTGACCCTGCCTACAATCGAAGAGCCGTTAAGAAAAATGCGAAAGCATTTTTTAGGCTCATCGAAATAATGGCTCGGAACAATTGATTGTTCCGCTGTCGGCTACGAACCTTTGTTATGCTTTTTATTATAGTCGATATTGATTTTTTATGATATATTTATTTTAGGAGTAAATAGTGCCTATTGTTAGTGAATTTGAAGGAATAGAAATTTGCCTTTATTTTGATGATCATTTACCACCTCATTTTCATGCAAAATATGCTGGTCAAGAGGCATTAGTAGAAATAGAAAATTCTTGTGTACTAAAAGGAGCTATTCCATCAAATAAATTAAAATTGGTTTTAGCTTGG
>JAFZWX010000080.1 GCA_017617145.1 Treponema sp.
AACGTAATCTATGCTGAAAACGACGGTATGGCTAAGGGTGCTGTTGCTGCTCTTGATGAAGCTGGTATTACACACGGTGTAAACGGTAAAGTAGTAGTAATGGGATTCGACTGCAACAAGTGGGCTCTCCGTGAACTCTTGGCTGGAAACTGGAACTATGATGGACAGTGTTCTCCATTCCAGGCTTCTATCATCGAAAGCATGATTTCTACAGGTAAAGTTCCTTCTAAGAAATACATCAACCCAGAAAAAGGTTTCGATGCTAAGACAATCACACAGGCTGATATTGATACATACGGTCTTGGTGACTAATTTACAGCGCCTTTTGTAAGGTAATTCAAATACGGCGTAAGATGTGTAGCTTGCATATTTTACGCCGTTTTTTTTTAGATTGTTTAAGGTTTTTTTATGGAAGAAAATGTAATTTTGACAATGCGCGGTATTTGCAAGGAGTTTCCTGGTGTAAAAGCTCTTAGCAATGTCGATTTTACTCTCCGTGCAGGAGAAATACACGCGCTCATGGGTGAAAATGGTGCCGGAAAATCAACATTGGTAAAATGTTTGACTGGTGTTTACATAAAAGATCAGGGCGAAATTAGAATTAAAGGAATTGATAAACCAGTTTCGATTAAGTCGCCTCAAGATGCTCAGAATATGGGTATCTCTACTGTATATCAGGAAATCACTCTCTGTCCTAACCTTACGGTTGCAGAGAATATTTATATTGGACGTGGAAAATACAAATTTATAAACTGGAAGGAGCAGAAGAAGAATGCTGATGAGCTTCTTACAAAGCTCAATATTCCAGCAAAAGCTACACAACAGCTTGGAACCTGTTCTCTTGCAGTTCAACAGATGGTTGCAATTGCACGAGCCGTTGATATGGAATGTAAGGTTCTTATTCTTGATGAACCAACTTCTTCTTTGGACGAGCATGAAGTAGAGCAGCTCTTTACTCTTATGCGCGACCTTAAAGCTCAGGGTGTAGGTATTATCTTTATTACTCACTTCCTTGAACAGGTTTACGAAGTTTGTGATAGAATTACTGTTCTTCGTAACGGTGAATATATTGGTGAATATGAAATTAAGGATATGCCTAAGGTAGACCTTATTTCGGCCATGCTTGGTAAAGACCTTGAAGATATTTCAAAACTCAAGGATGAAAAGAAAGAGTTTACAGGCGAAGGTGCCGGTACTTATGTTTACGAAGCAGAAAACCTTTCTAGTACAGAAGGTGTAAAACCTTTTGCCTTCCACATTAAGAAGGGTGAAGTAAACGGCTTTACAGGACTTCTTGGTTCCGGTCGTAGTGAAAGTGTACGTGCAATTTTTGCTGCAGACCAGGTTACAGGTGGTTCGGTAAAAGTAAACGGTAAGGATGTTAAGATTCATAAACCGCTTGATGCTATGAAAAACCGAATGGGTTATCTTGCCGAAGACCGAAAGGGTGATGGTATTATTCCAGATCTTTCTGTTAGAGAGAATATTATTCTTGCTCTTCAGGTTTTGAATGGTTTCTGGAAGCCATTTACAAGAGCCGAAGCAGAAAAGTTTGCTGATGAATATATTAAGCTTCTTAAAATTAAGACTGCTTCACAAGATACTCCAATTAAATCTTTGTCTGGTGGAAACCAGCAGAAGGCAATTCTTGCACGCTGGCTTCTGACAAATCCTCAGTATCTTATTCTTGATGAACCAACTCGTGGTATTGACGTTGGTACTAAAGTAGAAATCCAGAAGCAGGTACTTAAGCTTGCAGAACAGGGTGTTAGCGTAACCTTTATTTCTTCTGAAATTCAGGAAATGCTTACAGTTTGTTCAAGACTTATAGTTATGCGCGACCGTAAAATTGTAGGTGAATTAAACGGTTCAGAGCTTAGTCAGGATAACATTATGAAGACTATTGCGGGAGGTACAGAAAAAAATGCCTAAGAAATCAATTAATATTCCAGAGCTGTGGAAAAAGTTTACACAGTCACAGCTTGTAATTCCTATTTCAGCACTGGTTGTTCTTGTAATCTTCAACCTTATCCGTGATCCAAGCTTCTTTTCTATTGTTATTAAGAAAAACAATCTTGGAAATACTGTACTTGCCGGAAACCTTATTAGTATCTTAAACGGTGCTTCTGAGCTTGTAATTCTAGCAATCGGTATGACTTTTGTAACTTCGGCTACAAGAGGACAGGATATTTCGGTTGGTGCTTCTGCCGCTATTGCCGGTAGTGTGTTTGTAAAAATCCTTAGAGCACATACAATTACTGTTCCTGTAATTCTTCTTGCACTTGTTTGTGCTTGTCTTGTTGCAATTATTTTCTGTCTTTTCAACGGTATGCTTATTGCTAAGTTCAATATTCAGCCGATGATTGCTTCGTTGATTCTGTTTACTGCAGGACGCCCTATTGCTTACTGGATAAACGGTGGTGCTACTCCAAACGTTGAAAGTAATCTTTTAGGTGCACTTGGTGGATTTATTCCGGGTATTGCAATTCCAAGTCCTATTCTGATTGTTATAGTATTCATTATTCTTGTTAAGCTTTTACTTAAGTTTACAAACCTGAGTCTTTATATTCAGTCTGTTGGTATTAATGAAAAAGCAGCAAGACTTAATGGTATTAATCCTGTATTAATGAAGATGATTGTATTCATTATCCTTGGTATTTGTGTAACACTTGCCGGTTCTATCAATGTCTGCCGAATTGGTCTTATTAACCACGAGACAATTCTTATTGATATTGAAATGGATGCAATTCTTGCAGTTGCAATTGGTGGTAACTCACTTGGTGGCGGTAAGTTTAAGCTTTCTGGTTCAATAATCGGTGCTTACATTATTCAGGCACTTACAATTACACTTTATGCAATGCAGGTTTCTTCTACAGCAGTTAAGGCTTACAAGGCAATCGTAATTATTGCAATTGTAGTTCTTGGTTCTCCTGTTATTAAAGAGCAGTTTGGAAAGCTCAAGAATAAAATCTCTGCTAAACCTAAGCATGCAGTTGCAGCAGTGGAGGTAAAGTAAATGGCTTTTAAGGATAAAATGAAAAATCTTTTTGCAAAAAAAGAAGGTAAACAGCCTATATCAAATACAAATCTTCTTCTGACAATTACAATCTGTACCTTTGTTGTAATGTATCTGTTCGGAATGATCGTTTTTGGCGGCGGATTTTTGAATCCACAGCAGTTCTTTGATATTTTCAATAACAACGGATATCTGATTATTGTTGCATTTGGTCTTACTATTGTAATGATTACCGGTGGAATTGATATTTCGGTTGGTGGTACTATTGCACTTATTACAATGACTTCTGTTGTTGTTATGGAAGATCATGGCGGCGGAATCTTTACTTCACTTCTTATTGCTCTTGGTATTGGTCTTTTGATGGGACTTGTTCAGGGCTACTGTGTTGCTTATCTTAAGATTCAACCGTTCATCGTAACACTTGCCGGTATGTTCTTTACACGTGGTATGACTACTATTGTAAGTAAAGTACCTCGTACTGCTACAAACGAAGCTTTCAACGCACTTAAGGATTTGTACATCAAAATTCCTGGAGTTGGACGCTATGCCCGTAATGGTAACTTTATTAATTCTTATATAGAAGTTGGTGTTCTTATAGTTATTGTCGTATTCATCCTCTTGTGGGCAATGCTTAAATGGACACGTTTTGGGCGCAATCTGTATGCTGTAGGTGGAAACAACGAGAGTGCTCTTATGCTTGGTATTAATGTTCAGCGAACAAAATTCTTTGCATACCTTCTCACTGGTGTTCTTGCAGGAATAGGAGGTTTTGTATACCTTCTTCATACAGGTGCAGGTAATGCTTCAAATGCTACACAGGCAGAAATGCAGGCTATCGCTTCATCAATTATTGGTGGAACCCTGTTGTCTGGTGGTGTAGGAAGTGTTGTTGGTACATTGTTTGGTGTAATGTCTCTTAAAACAATCAACAGTATTGTAGTTGCCTCTGGCTTAAGGGAACCATACTGGCAGAGCATTACAATTGGCTTAATGCTTTGTTTCTTTATTCTTTTACAGAGTGTTATTTTGTCATACAGAAAGCGCAAGCTTGGTAATATGGCAGGATAATCTTAAGGATTCAAAGATCCTCCTTTAAATTCACGGGGCGAAAGTCCCGTGTTTTTTTTGAATATATAGCTGAAGTAGTGTGGGTCAGAAAAACCACATTCATAGGCTATGTCATATCCTTTCATATCAGTTTCTTTCATCAATTTTTTAGCTTTTTCAATGCGTACATCGGTAAGATATTCTATAAAGGTTGTTTTACATTCATGTGAGAAAATAGCGCTAAAATGATTTGGACTCATTGCAACTGCTTCTGCAACTGTTGTGAGCGTAGTATTCTGGTCTGCATAATTTTCTTCAATATATTTTTTTGCTTTAAGAATTACATCGCCATAACGGCTGGTGCTTTTTGAATTTCTAAATTCAAGGGCAAAGTTTAAAACATCTTCCATCGTCTTTTTAAATTTCTGTTCATCCGAAACAGCTTTATCTACATAGCTTCGCTGAACAATTTCGGGGTTAATTTGTTTTATATCTCCGCCAAGATTTTCAATCAGCTTTGAAACAGAAAAGATCATGTCTACAAGAATATAAGATGCAAAAACATTGAACTGACCTGGATTACTGTGAATTAAATTCATTGATTCTTCAATTATTGTAGAAATGTCATTTTTGCTTGCATATTTAAGTTTATCTACAAGAGGGTCGTTTTCTTTTAATTCAAGAAGAGCATTGCTGTTATTTAATTGTATGTCATCACTTGAAATAATTCTGTTTTGATTTTCTTTATTGTCAAATTCAACAATTCTTTTGGCGTCTTCGTAAGAATCTGGAATTAATGAAAGATGGTCAACTGTTTTTCCAATACCTGTTATTACTATGCAGTCAGAGTTATTTGTGGCAATATGTTCGATTGTTTCTGCAATATGAAAAACATTATCTTCGAGCTCTGATTGTGTTGTTCCTTTACAAATACAAACGAGCCTGTTTGAATGATGAAAAAATGAATAAGTTTGTTCCCAGGTTCCAGAATAGGAATTCAAGCGTGAACAGGCTTCCTGTTGTTTCTGAATGTTTTGTGTAGTGCTTTCAATTTTGCTTATAAAAATTTTGTAATAACGTGAAAGTAAATCAATTCCAAGTTCCTGACATCGTGTCATTATGTTTGTCATATCTGCGGCACCATGAACAAGATTGTTCAGGAATTCCTTTTGCACAAGCTTTTCCTGAGTACGAAGCTCTTCTTTCATTTTTGTAATATCAGAGAGTTGAGTTCTTTCTTTATCTATTTGAGCAGAAATCTTTTTAAGACTTTCAATAACTTCTTCGGAAGTAAATGGTTTAAGCAGATAATCTTCAATGCCTATCGAAATTGCTTTTTTTGCATAATCAAATTCATCGTGACCCGAAAGAATTATTATTTTTATCCAGGGTTGTGTTTTTTTAATTGTTGCAGCAAGTTGAAGACCATCCATAAAAGGCATCTTTATATCTGTAATAAGAATGTCGGGTTTGAGCTCATGAATCATAGAAAGGGCAATTTCGCCATCGGTTGCTTCTCCTGCAAAAGAAAAGCCTGCTTCTTCCCAGTTTATCTTACTGCGGATTCCTTCGAGAACAATCGGTTCGTCATCAACTAAAAAAACGCTATACATCCTGACCTCTGTCATTACAAGGAATTGTAAATGAAATTGTACTTCCTTTTGTATATTCTGATTTTATAACAAGTCCGTCGGTTTTGTCACCATAGTAAAGCTTTAGTTTTTTATTTACATTGTATAAGCCATAGACGGAAGAAAGTCTTTCTGTATCAATACTTGCATTAGAAAGTTCCTGTTGAACCTGTTCGAGCCTTTCCTGGCTAAAACCGGCTCCATCATCAGTTACACAAAAAGTAATTGATTGCTTTGATTCGTCTGTATAATCGGCTGTTACTGTAAGATGTCCGCGTCCACGTTTATTTTTTATTCCATGATAAATTGCATTTTCTACAAGTGGCTGAAGTACAAGTTTGATTATTTTATATTCAAGAATGTTTTCGTTTACCTGAATCTCATAATTCAAAATATCTGCATAACGGATTTTTTGAATTGTAAGATAATTTTTTATATGGTCCAGCTCCTGTCCTATTGTAATCCATTCATGACCGCGGCTAAGAGAAATGCGCAGGAACTCAGAAAATGCTTTTGTGATTTTCACAACCTCATCAGTTTTTTCTTCTTCGGCAAGCCAGATAATTGTATCAAAAGTATTATACAAAAAGTGAGGAGTGATTTGTGCCTGAAGCGCTTTCATTTCTGCTTTCTGGAAATTTTCCTGTTCCTGAATATTTTTTTTAATAAGAACATCAATCTGTTCAGTCATTGTGTTCATATTCTGGGCAAGAGTATTAAGCTCCGAAACATGCGGATTATCAATTCTTGCAGTAAGGTCTCCGTTAGCAACTTTTGTAGAAAGCTTTTCCATATCGGCAATTGGTTTTTGAATTGCTCCCGAAACTGAAATAAAACTGTTGAAAGAAATTATTACTGCCAGAATTGTAATGAGAATTTGAATTGCAGTAAGAATTATTGAAGTGTTTTTAATTGCCTGATTTGTTTTGCTTGCAGATTCAATTTCGGAAACAATAAAGTCCTGAATTAAATCGGAAAAAAGGGAAGTAATTGTTCTTATTTCATCAAGTGCTGCTTCATTTTGCGTAACAGTGCTTCCATTTTTCATATTGGTTATGAGCATATCAATGTTTCGTCGTAAAGTAAGAAGGGCTCTGTATGCAACTTCAAGCTTTGCACTGCTTTCGGGCTTTTTATTTTTTAACAGCATGAGTGTAAGACCAGAAGTTATTTCATCAGCCATTATATATTGTCGTCCGTCATTGATTGCTTTTTTTCCGCAGATTATTTCCCATAGTTCAGAAGGAATTTCATCTTTTGCAATTCCGTTAATTTTGTTTGCAGTACTTACATTCCAGATAATCTGTGTGTATTGATTTGTATGAATTTGAGAAACGACAATTGAATAAACCGAAGGAATGAGTGTAATAAAAACAATTGAAATATAAGTGATAAGAAGTGTTTTTTTAAAGCTTTTATTATGTTTCAAATTATCACTCCTGGCTGAAAATGGTTTTATCAGTAACCGCGTGGTTCATAAAGAGAAAAATCGTCGTCCTCTGAAAAAACAGTTTCGGTGTTGTAAGTAATGCGTGGAATCTGTTCGCCATTTGCAATTTGTTTTACAAGCTGCATAAGCATTGGACCTAAGTTTGGATTACATTCAACAACACAATTGAGTTTTCCAGCAATAAGTGCATCAATAGATTTTTGTTCTGCATCAACACTAATTATTATTGTATTTCTGGTGTTTACACCATATTTTTCGATTGAATCCAAAAGACCAAGTGTCATTGAATCATTGTGCGAATAGACAGCATCAATTTTCTGATCTTTATAATACAGACCGTCTGTTTTGTATTTGCCATTACCTGATTGTGGGCGTGAATTTTCTATTAAATTTTCCACAATTTCTTTTCCGCGCGAACGAAGGAAGTCTCCGTCTTCAGAATGAATGATTTGAAATTTAGGATCTGTTCCTATGATTTCTCTAAAGCCTTTTGCTCTTTCTCGCACAACGGAAGAATTTTCTGTACCAGACATTTCGAGAATATTAATCGTATCATGAACGTCACGGCATTTATTTATAAGAAATCGTGCTGCTCTTCGTCCTTCTTCAAGACCATTTTCGCCAAGGAAACCTGCATAAAGTGATGTATCGGCATTTATCTGACGGTCAACGACAATTACAGGAATTCCTGCTTCCTGTGCTTCGGTAAGAACATTATCCCAACCGTCTTCGACAATAGGTACAAAAGCAATTACATCTACCTGATAAACGATAAAAGAACGGATTGCTTTTAATTGATTTTCCTGTTTTTGCTGGGCATCATCAAAAATAATCTGTATGTCATTTTCTTCGGCAGCTTCCATTATGGATTGTGTATTTCTGGTGCGCCAGGCACTTTCGGAGCCAATCTGCGAAAAACCAAGAAGTAATTTATCGGGCTGTCTTATTTCTGTGATAATTTCCTGTTCTGAAGAATTGTTTGTAAATTTGTGAATAAATATGATTGTAAAAACTGCAAGCAGAATAAGTATTAAAATAGAGACTATGTGTGTTTTCCGCAAATGCAGTTTCATAATTACTCCTATGATTAAATGCGTTCTTTAATTGCAGCAATATATTCCCATGAGTTGAGTACTTTTTTGGCAGCAGGTTCTGCAATACGCGCAATATCGCCAGTCATGTAACCTTCTTCAATTGTCTGTAGGGTAGCATGTTCAAGTCGTTTTGCAAAGTCTACAAGTTCTGGTGTCCCATCAAGTTCACCACGTTTTGCAAGTGCACCGGTCCAGGCAAAAATAGTTGCAACCGGGTTTGTAGAAGTTTTTTCACCTTTAAGATAGCGGTAGTAGTGCTTTTGAACAGTTCCGTGACTTGCTTCGTATTCAAAGTTTCCTTCCGGGCTTACAAGAACGCTTGTCATCATGGCAAGACTTCCGCAGGCAGAAGCAATCATATCGCTCATAACGTCGCCATCGTAGTTTTTGGTAGCCCACATAAAGCCGCCTTCTGAACGCATAACACGGGCAACAGCGTCATCAATTAAGGTATAGAAATATTCAATTCCGGCTGCCTCAAACTTTGTTTTATATTCTTCATCATAGACACGCTGGAAAATTGCCTTGAAGTTGCCGTCATAGATTTTTGAAATTGTATCTTTTGCACCAAACCATACGCTTATTTTTTTATCTAGTGCATAGGTAAAACAGCAGCGGGCAAAATTTTCAATAGAATCATCAAGATTGTGGATTCCCTGAATAATTCCAGGTCCCTTCATGTCCATAATAGTTTTACGGATTTCTTTACCGTCAACACCTGTAAATACTAATTCTGCGCGGCCAGCAGTTGGACATTTAATTTCGCAGTTTTTATAAACATCACCATAAGCATGACGTCCAAGTACAATAGGCTTTTTCCAGCAGCTTACTGTGCCATGAATATTGTTTACAAAAATAGGTTCACGAAAAACTGTACCGTCAAGCTCTGCACGGATAATTCCATTTGGACTTGGTGTGAGTTGTTTAAGCTTATATTCTTCTACGCGCGCCTGGTTACTTGTTATTGTTGCACACTTTACACCAACATGAAGACGTTTGATTGCGCTAGCTGCTTCATAGGTTATCTTGTCATCAGAATCATCGCGGCTCTTAAGTCCAAGATCATAATATTCAGTTTTTAAATCAATATAAGGCAAAAGGAGTTCATCCTTAATTACCTTCCATAAAACTCTAGTCATTTCATCGCCGTCAAGTTCAGCGATTGCGTTTTTCATCTGTATCTTTGCCATAATGAGTGTATTATATAGAAAACTTGTTAGAATGTATATGACCAGCTTAATGCAATTCTGTTGAAGAACCATTCATAACCACAATAGGTGATTGCAGTTTCTTCAATAGATTCTTTGTGTGAAGTTGTAAAGCTTCTTCTGCTTGAAAAGCCTGCAAGAACTGTTAGAATACTTTGTTCGCTGAATTTTAACTGAGCCATAGGACTTATGCTTATAGACTTAAATGCACTATTGTAGCTGCTGTTTGAATAAGCATCGTTTTTATAGTGTCCGCTTGATTCAAAAAGACATCCAACCCTGCTAACAAAAAGAGGCATCTGATATGCAAGAACAAGATTCTGATAATTTTGAAGTCCGTTGACTTTGTTGCCAGTACATTGCCAGTCCCATACAGCCTGATTTTTTACACCTGTGAGCATTTCATTATAAACCTGGTAAGTATACATTATCTGGAAGTGAGTCCAGTCACCTGCAATTATTGCACCTGTATCAAACTGAAAGGTTCCCTGTACAAACCATTTTATAAAATATGTGCTAAATGGCTTAAGGTCTTCATATGACTGACCGTCTTCGGCAAGCTCTGCCATTCCTTGAAGTCCTGCAAGATTCCATCCGGTTCCTGCTTGTCCGCCAGCACTAAAAACAATAAAAGGAAGAGGTGTCCATTTAATTTCAACAGCCGGTTTTATTGAGACAGGAGAGATTTCTAATTCTCCGGTAAGATCAAGAGTTGCGCTGTTCAAAAGCCAGTGTTCACCAAGCGGTGTTGGAATGGAATAGGTTGCACTACCAGTAACGCGTCCTTCAAGACCGCTGTAGGCACCTGTTAGTGGAGCAAAATGTGTGTTGCCTGCAATGTAATCTGATTTAGGATAATAAGCAAAATCTGTCGTTATTGAAAAATTCCATGGAGAAACAACTTTAACCTCTTGTGCAAAAGCAAATGTTGCAAAACAGAAACCAATTGCAATTGTGGTGAAGATTTTTTTTAGATTCATACAAAACTCCTGATTTTTTTTTGATAGCATTACTATCAGATTATACACTATGTTTCTGAAATTTGGAAATTCTTTTTTTACAGTCATTGCGATTGTCATTGCGATATCATTATGAGTATAGTGCGGTAATGTATTCTAAAAAGAATTACTTTCTGATAAAATCGTATTTATGAAAAAGTTATTGCTTCTGACAATTCTGTTAAATATTTTGGGGCTGGTACTTGTTATCCCTGTAGAGTTTTTCCTTTGGGCTGTGCCTTCCTGGTTTGCAGTTCTGGTTGCAGCCGGTATTGTTACTGCTGATATTTTTTATATTATAAAATGCGGTAAAGGAAAACGTGTTTCTAAAATTCTTCTTTCTTGTTTCACAATTTATACTGTTTTAACAATGCTCTTTTTTGCATTTTGTTTTCCGTATTGGAACAGTGTTGTTTTTAAGAAACATGTAAATACAATTACAAAACCTTATGATTTTGAACTTACTCAAAAACAGGCGTTGTGCGATTTTGATTATGCCTATAAACAGTTGAACCGCGTACATCCTGCAATGCTAGATAAAAAAGGCGAAGAGTTTAAAAAGGTTCTGGCAGCATATGAATTAGAGCGCAGTAAAATCAGCGGAAAGGAAAAAATTACAGTTGTAGAATTGCAGCAGCATGTAGAACACTTTTTTTCTGTGCTCGAAGACGAACACTCTTACGCAAAAGCAAGATATGGTAACCCTCTTTATATGAAATATGTTGATCAGATAAATGATGAAGATTTTTCTTTTAAGGAATTGAACGGCATTTCTTACGAAGAGATTTTGCAGCAAAAAAAAGATTTGTTCAGTTACGAAAGTGAACTTTGGGCATTAAAAGATTTACGAGATTATACTATATGTTATCAATACCTTGTTTATCTTGGTTATGATTTGAATAAAACCATTACTTATACTCTTGAAAAAACAAATGACAACGGTGAAACAATTACAAAAGAACTGACTGTTACCAAGGATGATTTTTTACCGCTTGAAGAATATTTGGAATATAACAAAAAATATCGTGAGAATAAAAACGAAGATTCTGACGCTGAAAAAAAATCGTTCTGTTATTTCACAATTGAAGGCGAAAACAACGTTGCAATTCTTACTTTGACTTCCTGCGAAAACAATACTGAGTATAAAAACTGCCTGCGCAAAATGTTTACTCAGGTAAAAGAGCAGGGGATAGGTAATGTGGCAGTTGATGTTCGCAATAATGGAGGCGGCTCTTCGCTTGTAATCAACAGCTTTATTAAATATCTTGATACCGATGGTTTTTATGAACCAACATATTCTTCAAGACTTGGACCTTTTTTAGTAAAGTCTGGCAACGGCTACAAAAAAAATAACCGCGAACAGGACCTGCTTTTTACAGGTAATGTTTATATTCTAACTTCTATAAAAAGCTTTAGTTCTGCAATGATGTTCCCGCAGATGATTAAAGATAACGGACTTGGAAAAGTAATAGGTAAGGCTCCTGCAAACGATCCTAACGGCTACGGCGATGTTGTTCACTTTTATATGCCAAACTCAAATCTTTTTATGCAGATTTCCTATAAAAAATTCCATCGCGTAAACCAGAATACAACAGAAAAATGGGTTGAACCTGATTATCTGTGCAATTCTGATGAAGTCTTTGATGTTTTATACTCAATGACAAAATAGAAAAAAAATGATATTGTTAGAAAGATTATCGGGTCAAGCCCGATAATGACACAGTTTGTCATCCTCGGGCTTGACCCGGGGATCTATAAAAACAGAAGGAACTAATCATGAAACTTTGGGAAAAAGGTGCTTACCTTGTAAATGGAAAACTTTCAGAGTCGGCTGCCGGAACAACTGCAGAATACGGAGCTAAAAAAACACTTGCTTATTCAATTTTACAAAAACACAACACAAGCGGTGACGACGCTAAATTAAAAATCAAGTTTGATAAAATCACTTCACACGATATTACTTATGTAGGAATTATTCAGACAGCCCGTGCGAGCGGCCTTGAAAAATTTCCTCTTCCATACGTTCTTACAAACTGCCATAACTCACTTTGTGCAGTAGGCGGAACAATAAACGAAGACGACCACATGTTTGGACTTACCTGTGCCCAGAAGTACGGCGGAATTTATGTTCCACCTCATCAGGCAGTAATTCATCAGTTTGCCCGCGAAATGCTTGCAAAATGTGGCGACATGATTTTGGGAAGCGATTCTCACACACGCTATGGTGCACTTGGAACAATGGCAATAGGCGAGGGTGGCGGAGAGCTTGCAAAACAGCTTTTGAACAAAACCTACGATGTTGCATATCCTGGTGTAGTTGCAATTTACCTTACAGGTGCTCCTGTTCCAGGCGTTGGCCCACAGGACGTTGCCCTTGCAATTATCAAGGCTGTTTTTGACAACGGTTATGTAAAAAATAAGGTAATGGAATTTGTTGGACCAGGAGTTGCAAATCTTTCTGCTGACTTCCGTATTGGTGTAGATGTTATGACAACAGAAACAACTTGTCTTTCTTCAATCTGGACTACCGACGAAAAAATCCGCGAGTTCTATGCAATCCACGGAAGAGAAGGCGACTACAAGGAACTGAACCCTGGCGAAGGCGCTTACTACGACGGAGCAATAGAAATTGACCTTAGCGAAATCCGCCCAATGATTGCCATGCCGTTCCACCCAAGCTGTGCATATACAATTGACGAAGTAAACAAAAATCTTATGGATGTTCTTGAAGCAGCCGAACAGCGTGCAAAGGTAAGCTTTGGCGATAAAGTAAACTTCAGCCTTAAAAACAAAGTAATTGATGGAAAACTTTATGTAGACCAGGGTGTTATTGCAGGTTGTGCAGGTGGTGGCTTTGAAAATATTTGTGCCGCAGCCGACATTCTTAAAGGAAAAGATACAGGAAACGGCAAGTTCCTTTTGAACGTATATCCGGCTAGTATGCCAGTTTATATGGAACTTATGAAAAACGGCGCTTTTGCAGCCCTCATTGACGCAGGTGCGATTGTTAAGACTGCTTTCTGTGGTCCATGTTTTGGTGCAGGCGATACTCCAGCAAACGGAGCTTTCTCAATCCGCCACTCAACAAGAAACTTCCCTAACCGCGAAGGTTCAAAAATCCAGAACGGTCAGCTTTCTTCTGTTGCACTTATGGATGCACGCTCAATTGCAGCAACAGCCGCAAACAAAGGCTTCCTTACAGCTGCTACAGAATTCGATACAGAATTCAGCGGAAAGAAATATTTCTTTGACAAAGCAATTTACGAAAAACGCGTATACGATTCAAAAGGTGTTGCACATCCCGAAGTTCAGATTCAATTTGGACCAAACATCAAAGACTGGCCTGAGCAGAAAGCCCTTGCCGATGACCTGTTAATAAAAGTTGTTAGTGAGATTCACGACCCTGTAACAACAACAGACGAACTCATTCCTAGTGGCGAAACTTCTTCTTTCCGTTCTAATCCTCTTGGACTTGCAGAGTTTACACTCAGCCGTAAAGATCCTGCATACGTAGGTCGTGCCAAGGCAGTTCGAGATCTTACAGACGAAGTTCAAGAAGAAATAAAGGTTGCAATAGAAATACTCGGTAAAAAAGATGCCAAACTTGGAAAACGCGCTGCCGCTGCAGGAACTGGTTCAACAATCTTTGCAGTAAAACCAGGTGATGGTTCTGCACGTGAACAGGCAGCAAGCTGTCAGAGAGTTTTGGGTGCCAGCGCAAATATTGCAAACGAATATGCAACAAAGCGCTACCGTTCAAATCTTATAAACTGGGGAATGCTTCCGTTTATCTATAAAGACGGCGACAAAAATCTTCCTTTTGCAAACGGCGACTATGTATTTATTCCGGGTGTAAAAAAGATGATAGAAGAAAAGCTTCCTTCAATAAAAGCATACGCTGCCAAAGTAGACGGCACAGTAAATGAATTTGAACTAAGTGTAGGCGACCTCACCGATGACGAACGTAAAATAATCCTCGCAGGTTGTCTTATTAACTATTATAGAGAATAAAATTAAGTATTAAAGAATTACAGAAAACGAATTATAAAACACATTTGAAAACAAAGCTGCGGAGCGTAGGTATGGCTGCAAACTACATCGATGCTTGCCGAGCGAAGCGAGAAAAATCTTTCCTAGCAAGCTTCGCCGTAGTTTGCAGACGTACCTGCGCGGGAGCAGATTTGTTTTCCAATTGTTTGCATTTTGCCTGAGAACAATTTTTTGTATTCAAATTTCATACATTATTTCTGTTGAAAATTCCCAAAAATGCAATATAATTAAATAATATGAAGTCTAAAGCCTTTATAGTTTTAATTATTTTTATTTTTCTGGGTGTTTTATCATCTTGTTCAGGCAAAGACAAAAATCCAAGACTTTACCTTACAGATTTTGACTGGGCTCTTACAACAGAAGATAGTGAAGTTGAAGAAGCCGAAAATCTTGAATATCAAAAACTTCCAAAACTTGCATATAAAAATCTTCGAAAACTTGTTGGTTATACAGGTGAATATATATGGCTCAAAACAACATTTACTCTTCCGGAAGAACTAAAAGGTGATGACCTTTCAATGTTTGTTCCATACATCCATTATGCAGAAGAACTTTATTTGAATGGAAAATATATTGATGATTATGGAATTATGGAAGGCGGCCCCGAATCCTCAAGAATCCAGGAAGCGGGATTAATGGCACATCTGTTTGATTTTCCAGAAGATTTCATAAATCAGGAAGAAGAAAATACTGTTTTAATAAAAGTCTTTTGTTTAGGCAATGGTTCTATTTGTGGAGATATTTTTGTAAGTTTGCGAGAAGATGCCTGGAGTACTTCTGATAAGTTTACTTTCTGGCATTCCCGAATTTATATTTTTCTTGAAGGAATTATGCTTTGTGTAAGCATCTTCTTCCTTATGATTTTTATCGCTTATCGAAAAGACAGGATTTATATTTATTTTTCAATTCTCAATCTTCTTTCGTTTATTTTCTTTTCTGCATTATTTGCAGGCGATCTTCCATGGGTTGGTTTTCATGGAGGTATAAATTACTTCTGGTTCTTTAAGCTTGCAAAATGCGCAACTTTTTTTGCCCTGGAATATCTTTTCTCTTTGTTCATTTTTGATTACCTTGAAATGAAGCATACTCTTTACGAAAGAATTATACGTGGTATGTATCTTTTTGCAACAGTAATTCTTTGTCTTACTGCTCAAAACTATGTTTCTTTAATAAAGATTTCTCATTTTATAATCTGGTTTTCAATGGTAGACATCACAATTGCTTTAGGTATTGGTTTTATAAATCTGTGGAAATCAGAAAAACGAGAAAGAGCAAGAATCCTTTTTATTACACTCGCACCGTTCCTTATAACAGTTCATATCGACTTTATAATAAAGACTTTCTTTAATAATATCCTTGTTCCATATTTCTCGATGTATGGTTGGATTTGTACCGTACTCATATTCTTTTTGTCATTTAGTTTTGATTATCAAAAAATAAGTAAACGTCTTGAATATCTTAATACTGAGCTTAAAAATGAAGTAGGTGAACAGACACGACAGCTTAAAGAAGCAAATGATAGACTTGAAAGCGAGATGGAAATTGCTTCAGAAGATATGCACATGGCCGCTATTGTACAGCAAAAGTTTTTTTATATTCCAAAGATTGAATTCAGTAACTGGGATTTTGCAGTTTGTTATGAGCCTCTTTCTCAGGTTTCGGGAGATCTTTTTAATTTCTTTTATGAAGATAATGTATTAAATGGTATTTCGCTATTTGATGCTTCCGGGCATGGTGTAGCCGCAAGTCTTATTACAATGCTTTCTGATACTATCATACGGCAGGTTTATTTAGGTGAATCAAAAACAAATGAATCTTTAGGACAGATTCTTACAAATATCAATACATCATTAATCGAAGCAAAAGGTCAGGTTGAAAATTTTCTTACAGGTATTCTTTTAAAAATATCAGATAATGAAGATAATACTTCAAAAGTAAATATTGCAAATGCCGGACATCCTCGACCATTTATTTACAGGAGTCAGGAAGATATGGTAATGGAGCTTCAACCTCCTGGAGATGATTATGTTTTTGGACCTATTGGAATTAATGGTATAGAACACAATTATCTTGATTTTGAAATACAAATGCAGTCCGGAGATATTATGATTTTATATACTGACGGACTTACCGAAACAATGAATATTCATCGGGAAGATTTTGGAAAATCAAGTGTTCAGGCATTGCTTCAACGAAATCACAAAAAAAGTGCCAAAGAGATTCTTGATGTTTTAATAAAGAAACTTAATGAACATTCAGCCGGTACTCCGCGTACAGATGATGTTACAACAATTATTATAAAGAGGAAATAACATGGTAGATTATACAGAAGGTTCTGGAAAGCAGTATCACACAGGTGTAGGCCCGAATGATATAGGAAAATATGTTATTATGCCTGGCGACCCAAAACGATGTGCTAAAATTGCAGAGCATTTTGAAAATGCTAAACTTGTTGCAGATGTTCGCGAGTATACTACTTATACAGGCTTTCTTGCAGGTGAAAAGGTTAGTGTTACTTCTACAGGAATTGGTGGACCTTCTGCCAGTATTGCCATTGATGAACTTTCTAAATGCGGTGCTCATACATTTATTCGTGTTGGAACCTGCGGCGGTATGCAGGAAGAAGTTATGGGCGGTGATATTGTAATTGCAACAGGTGCTGTGCGAATGGAAGGAACAAGCCGTGAATTTGCACCTATTGAATATCCTGCAGTTCCGAATCTTGATTGTGTAAATGCTTTAGTTGGAGCTGCAAAAGCTCTTGGTGCTCCACATCATGTTGGAGTAGTGCAGTGTAAAGATTCTTTCTTTGGTCAGCACGAACCCGAGATTATGCCTGTAAGCTACGAACTTGAAAATAAATGGCAGGCCTGGCTTAGAATGGGCTGTCTTGCAAGTGAGATGGAAAGTGCGGCATTGTTTATTGCAGGTCAGTTTTTGCGTGTTCGCGTAGGCAGCTGTTTTTTAGTTGTTGCAAATCAGGAACGTGCAAAAAAAGGATTTCCGAATAAGCAGGTACATGATACAGAGTTAGCAATTAGTGTTGCAGTTAAGGCGTTGGAACAGTTGATACTGCAAGATAAAAAATAAATTCTTATTGAGTGTGCTCTCCCGTACAAAATGCCCTCTGCCAACAGAAGGAAGTTGTCCTCGGTCATTTTGTACTCCGAGCCCACTCAACTGAAACTTTTTTAGTCAACTGTTACTTGCTAACCGCTAACAGCTAACTACTATTTACTATTTACTATCTCCTCTATTTTATGCCTTTACTGAATACTCTTTAACGCCGAGTACTGTTTCGCCGTCTATCTGGAGGGCGCGTGGGCTGTCGAATTCTACTTTTACTTCTTTTCCGGTCATAAGAATACAACTTTTTGGGAAATTAAGATGTTCGCCTGTAAAAATCTTCGAAAAGATAATAAGTGCGCGAAGTCTGATTAACCCTCTAAATACAAGTACAGAAACTTTGTGCTCAGGATCATTTCTATCCTGGTCTGGAGCTGCCATCATTCCGCCACCGTAGTAACGGCCCTTCATTGTAGAAGCAAGGAAGACATCCTTGTAATGATATTCTTTTCCGTCAATTGTAACCTTTGCATTTGTCTTTTTATACTGGAACAAAGCTCCTTTTACGGCAATTGAAGTGTAATTGATTGGTTTTTCGCTGTCTTTTGCACGGATTTTATCGCCCATTTCGCAGCACCAGCCGTCAATACCGTAGCCGATTCCATTTATAAACTTCTGTGTTTTTCCATTGATTGTAACTGTAGGAAGATTTGTAATGTAATTATTCAGATTAATAAGAATTAAATCTGCTTTTCCATGAACATCACGGTTAAAGTCATTTCCGCTTCCAAGTGGAAAATAGAAAACAGGTTTTGAAAGATCAGATTCATCAACTTCATTAATAAATCTGTTGATAGTACCGTCACCACCACATAGAACAACACGTTCATCTGCAGCAACCTTGTTCATGAATGACTTATAATCAAAGTCTGGTGTCATTTCAACATAATTCAAATCATTGTTTGCCAGAATTTCATCAAGCTGATAAACATTAGTCTTTGCCGATTTATTTCCCGACTGTGGATTAAAAAGAATAATATACTTTGCGTTCATTTTTTTATATCTCCAAGTATAATAAATATATACATATATTTTATTGCCATTTGTACAAAAAAACAAGTACAGATTCTTATATAAAAAATGCTCTCGCAAAGATTCGTGTTTTGCTCCGCTAAACGAAAAGGACGCTCCACAAAACACGAATCTTCGCTACGCATTTTTTTAACATAAATACATATATAATATTTCATATAAAAAATGCGGAGTATGATTTTTGATTTTGTGGAACGTCCTCTTTCTTAGTGGAGCAAAATCAAAAATCATACGTGAGCATTTTTTTTATATGAATACATTTTACATATTGCATATTTTTGCAAAAAACTGTATATTTTATGTATATTTATACATTTTCGAGGTATATTATGGCAAAAGATAAGGTTGTTTTAGCTTATTCAGGCGGTTTGGATACCACAGTTATTATCCCGTGGCTCAAAGAAAATTATGATTATGATGTCATCGCCGTTTGTATTGATGTTGGACAAGGCGATGATTGGGCTAGCATTAAAGCCCGTGCACTTAAAACTGGAGCAACGGCTTGCTATGTAGTAGATGCAAAACAGGAATATATTGAAGAGTACATCTGGCCTGCACTTAAAGCAAATGCAGTTTACGAAGATGAATATCTTTTAGGCACTTCTACTGCACGTCCTCTTATCGGAAAAATTCTTGTAGAATATGCCCGTCAGGAAGGTGCAGTTGCAATTTGTCATGGTGCTACAGGTAAAGGAAATGACCAGGTTCGTTTTGAACTTGCTATTAAAGCTTTTGCCCCGGATCTTAAAGTAATTGCTGCCTGGCGTGATGATAAATGGAATATGGACAGCCGCGAAGCAGAAATCAAATATCTTGAAGACCGCGGACTTGAAGTTCCTATGAAAAAAGACCAGTCTTATAGCCGTGATGAAAATATCTGGCATCTTTCACACGAAGGTCTTGAACTTGAAAAAACTGAAAATGAACCAAACTACAAGCATATGCTTAAAAATACTACTGTGCCGGAAGAAGCACCTGATGAAGGTGAATATGTAGAAATTCAGTTTGAAAAGGGTATTCCTGTAGCCTTGAACGGCAAAAAAATGAATGCAGTTGACCTTTTAAACGAATTGAACGTAATTGGTGGCCGCAACGGTGTTGGACTTGTAGATATCTGTGAAAATCGCTGTGTTGGTATGAAGAGCCGCGGTGTATATGAAACACCGGGTGGAGCAATTCTTTATTTTGCCCACAGAATGATGGATCATCTTTGTCTTGACCGCGATACATACCACTACAAGCAGCAGATTGCCATTAAGATTGGTGAACTCATTTACGACGGAAAATGGTTTACAACTTTGTTTGACAGTCTTATGGCTTTTGTTGACAAAACAGAAGAAACAGTTACCGGTTGGGCAAAGGTTAAGCTCATTAAGGGTGCAATCCGCGGTGCAGGTTCTGGTTCTAAGTACAGCCTTTACAATGAAAGCATTGCTTCATTTACAACAGGTGAACTTTACAACCATAAAGATGCCCAGGGCTTTATCACCTTGTTCGGTTTGCCACTCAAGGTTCGTGCAATGATGGAACAGAAAGTAGGCGAAGGACAAGCTATTATTGAAAGTAAGAACCTTAAGAAGAGGCCTACTGAGTAAGAGATTCCCGGGTCAAGCCCGGGAATGACACTTTTGTTGTTCCTGAGATCCCTGAGCCTGTCGAAGGGGGCGAAAGACCATTCCACATTTGTCATTGTCGGGCTTGACCCGACAATCTTTTTTTTGTAACCATATTAAAAATTTTGTGTTATAATACATGTATCTAAAAAACGTCTGTGATTAATTGCATAATTAGTTCGCAGGCGTTTTTTTATGCAAAATTACTCTCAGGAGGAACTGAATATGAAAAAGATTATTATTGCCCTTATTCTAGTGGGAACAATTTGTGCAAACATATTTGCACAGGAATATGATATCGTAGAAGCAGGTGAAGAAACTCAAGTTTCAAAAAACAATGAAGTTTATCTTTCGGTTGGTATGCCTTCTTTTCTAGGATTATTCAGTGGAATGTTTGTTGCAATGTTTGAAGGTATTGGAGAAGCGATGGGTGGAAATTCAAATGGTTCTGAAAAATCAAATGATGCAGCATTTAGTATTAATGGTGGCTATAATTATTACTTTACAGAAAACTTTGGAGTAGGTGCATTTGCAAACTATGAACAGTTCGGAAGTATGTCATTAATAGCTGTACAGGCAAAACTAACTGCTCAGTACGGTTGGGAGCATTTTAAGTTCTATCAGGCCGTTAGTGGTGGAATTATGTTTATTCCTGGTGGCGACAAACCAAATTTCATCTTTGATTTAACTTACCTTGGACTTAAATTTGACTTTGATAAATGGAATATCTTTGTAGACGCTTCAATCCCTTCAACCGCCATAATAAAAGCCGGTGCATCCTTTAAGTTCTAGAGAACGGGGCGTTGCGGGGTGTCCCCGCTGGGTGGGGTAGGCGAAAAGCTTTGCTTTGAGCCGTAGGGCGGGGCTCCGCCCTCCCACTATTAACTATTTACTATTAACTATTTACTATCCTCTATTAACTATTCCCTCTAAATATTGAAACATCCTCAAAAAAATGATATTTTACTATTATATAGATATTAAAATATCAGGAGTATTGATATGACATACACTGCAGAAGTGGAGCATATGTGTCCTTTGGCTAAAGGCGCATATCATGGTCCGGCCCCAATCCCTGAAGAAGGCGAATGGGTTCAGGTTAAAAAAATTGAAGATATTTCCGGCTTTACACACGGAATCGGC
>JAFZWX010000081.1 GCA_017617145.1 Treponema sp.
AAAAACACAAAAGAGGAAGGTAATGCAGAAGACGATTTGAATTTTGCAGATACACTTGATCTTCCTGATTTTGAAGAAACCGATAACATTGAGGATGGTGATTTTGCCGATATGTTCAAGGAAGATGATACTATCAATCTTGATCCTTCTGCCGATGACACTACCCTTACAGATGATGAATTAATGAATATCACTTCTGGAGACGGAATTCAGCTTGAAGAAACTGCTGTTGATGATTCCCAGAACGATGTAGATTTTAATTCAGATATTAATGACAGTTTTGACACAGATGACAGTTCTCTCGATAACATTTCTTTTGATTCTCTGGAAGAAAATACTGTTACAGATGCCGACCTCTCAGAATTTGGAGCTGTTACAACTGAAGAACCTGACTTTGCTGAAGCAGAAACTACAGAAACAGAACCTGTTGAAGAACAATCTTTTGATGAAGTTATAGACGACACTCCTGTTGAAGAAATGGATATTGAAGATTTTGGCGTTGATACACCAAATAATGGTGATGCTACCGAAGAAGAAATATCTCTTGATGACTTTATGGATTCAGGCTTCTCTGATGAATCTGTAGCATCAGGAAACAATGGTTTTGCTTCAGACAGTACACCAGCTTCTTCTGATTCTGAAGAAGTTTCACTTGATGATTTTGTTGACATGAGTGAATTTGGTATACAGGAAGAAGCTCCAAAGAAAGAAGAAGCTATTGTAGATGAAAAACCTCTTGATATGGATATAAGCTTTGATTCTTCTGCAGATACTGTTGAAACAGAAGAAAACACAAGTGCAGATATCGTTGAAGAAGATTATGAAGAAGACGTTGAGCTTCCTACAGAAACTACAACAGAAACTTTTGAAGCTTCATCAACCGGCGATAACATTGAATCAGAAGAAGTAGACCTTTCTGACTTTGGAATTGACGCAGATGCAGAAGAAACCCCTGTAACACAAGATGTTGAAGATGCTAAGAATAAAGAAACTGTTGTTGACTACGATCTTTCTGTCGGCGATGGTAATATGAACGCTGCTCCGGTTGTAAATGAAATTAAATCAAACGTAGAAGAAATCAGCGAAGTTGATGAACTTACAGAGGAATCGCCTGCTCCAGCTGCTGCTGCTACTTCTGCTCCTGTTGATAATTCACTTTTACAACAGATTGTTGCAGATCTTTCTAATCTTAAAGAAGAAATTAATGCACTTAAGAATAATCTTGAAGAAATGAAAGCAGCCCCTGCCCCAGCCGCTTCTGAATCACAGGGCTTTATTTCTGAAGAAATTGCTGTTGATGAACCTGTTGAAGAAGATGACAGCTCAAAAGAAGATACAGGTTTCTTCTCTGGTGATGATGAAGATGACACAATTGCACTTTCTACAGATGAACTTTCAAATATCTTAACTACAGCTAATTTCAGTGAAGAGACAGAAGAAGAAACTGTTGCTGAAGAACCAGCTGTTGAAGAAGAAACTTTTGTTGAAGAAGAGCCTGCTGTAGAAGAACCGGTCGTTGAAGAAGAACCTGTTGTAGAAGACACAGTGGTTGCAGAAGACGAAACAATAGAAGATGAAGAACTTGGCGATGAAATCTCAGAAGAGGCAATTGGTGCAATAGATGATTCTCCAACAGATATTTCTTTTGATTTCGAAGAAGAAAATCTTTCAGAACCAAATCTTGATGATATTGAACTTGATGAAGAAGCACTCGAAGATGATCTTCCTGATGAAATTGAAATTACAAAGGATGATGACATTCTTGTAGAATCTTCTTCATCAGACTTTATGGATTCTGTTCAAGATACAACTGAAGAACATGAACCGGAAGGAGAAATTTCTGGTGCCGATGAACCTTTGGTAGAAGAGACTCCTGTAGTTGAAGAAACTTTCGAAGAAGAAGCTCCTGCTGCAGAAGAAACAGAAGATGAAACATTCTCTACTGTTGACAATCTTTTTGATGAAACTCCGGTTTCTGAAGAAACAGTTCCTACAGAAGAACCTGTTTTTGAAGCAGAACCAGAAGTTGTAGAAGAACCTGCTGTTGAAGATGAAACCTTCGTTGAAGAACCGGTAGTAGATGAACCAGTTGTTGAATCAGCACCAATTGATGAAGAAGCAAATGCATTCATAGACAACGATTTTATCTCACATGAAGATGACAACAACGAACTTACAGACAGCAATATTGATTATCTTACAACTGAAGAAGAAAAACCTGAAGATACAGAAGTAGACGAAAATGCAGAGCTCAAAAAAGATATTAAATCTGTTTTGCTTTACATGGATCAGCTTTTGGAAAATCTTCCGGAAGAAAAAATTGTTGAGTTTGCCAAATCAGACGAATTCACTACATATAAAAAATTATTCTCTGAACTGGGATTATCTTAATGGGACTGTTACAAAAAGTATCTGCCGGTGGAATGACTTCTACTAAAGAAGAAGTTTCCACTAATCAGATACAACAAGTTCAAAAAAAATCCAATTCTGTCGGATTGTTGAAAAAGTCTTTATCTGTTTCACAAAATGACAAATTGGATTTTTTTGAATTCATACAAAAATATAATATTTCTTTATGTTCTCTCTTAAAACTTCACAAAGGTTTTTATAATATAAATAAATCTTTTGGTTTTGACGGAAAATCAATCTGTCTTTCATATTCAACTCAAGATTTTTGGGATGGAACAATTAAGGAAAAAAACAATCTTTATACATATAAATCAAACACAACAGAGATCCTGCCATTTTATCAGTTTTTTTCTGAACAACTTAAAGAAAAAATTGAATTAATTCACATTTATAAACTTGAGGATAATTCTATCTTTCTTTTTATAACAGACAAAAACTTTACAATACCAGGCTCTTTTGTTTTTGATCTTCAGAATGTTGATTTTAATAAAGATTGTTTTAAAGAATTGCATAAACCAGATTCAAACAACATTCCAGTTTTCTTATATGACATAGATCTATCAGAATCACTCGATTCTTATATTCTTAGTAATTCAAAAAACAATCCAGAAATTATTGTTGCTATTTCTGAACAAATATATTTTTATCTTATTGAATATTTTCCTTCTCCAAGTTATGTTGAAAAACAAGCGACAGGCAAATTTAAACTTTATTATTGTATTCCAGAAGCAATTCCTGTAGAACTTTTATCAAATCATTTACGAACTCAATTACGTTTTGTCTTAGACAATCATTCAGATTTAATTCAAATAAACTTACAGGCGGAATGAATTGAAGTTAGAATTTTCCAAAGCTAAAGACGGAACACAAACTTTTTCTGCGGATGGCGTATTCTTTCATTCAACCTACTCCCCTTACAAAGAAGCAGAACGTTTTATTCAAGGCGTAAATTTTTTATTTGAACCAAAAATTGTTTTTTTTATTGAACCAGGTTTAAGTTACTGTAATGAAGTATTAAAAAAAAAATATCCACAATGCCAGACTGCATGCATAAGGCTCTTTAATCAAAAACTTGGAGACGAAGCTAACTGGGATTATTTAATTCATCCTGCTGATTATCAACAGTTAAAAACTTATCTGATAAATAATTTTGGTGAAGAAAAGCTTTTATCATCTACAATAGTTTTTCCTAAAATTACTGAAAATATTTTTTATAATGAAGTACAGCAAATTGTTAATGAATATAAAAGTGCACTTGAAGACTCTAAAACACTTCTTGTTACAAGACAATTCTTTGAAAAAAAATGGCTTATTAATTCCTGTACTTTTCTTAAATATATAAATAACATTATTAAACCAGATTTTAAAACAGAACTTCCGGTTGTTATTTGTGCTTCGGGACCTAGTCTTGAACAAAGTATTTCTATTATTAAACAGTATCGAAATAAAGTTTTTATACTATGTCTTTCTTCTGCGTTAAGCGTACTTATTAAACATTCAATAATTCCAGATTTACTGTTATCAACAGATGGCGGTTATTGGGCCGGAGAACATCTTAAATATCTAAAACAAAATCCTGGTATTCCTTTAGCCGCTCCTTGTGAAGCTTTTATTCCTAAAGAAATTTTACAAAATAATCCGATTCTTGCATTACGTTATAATGATGACAGTTCTTTTATTTGTTCAAGTATTTTTGATTTATCTAAAATACCCTTTCAGAATGCATTAAGAAATCCTACAGTTAGTGGAACCGGACTTTTTTTGGCAAAAAATATTACATCAAATAATATATTTTTTTGCGGTTTAGATTTATCTTCTTCAAATTCTTTTCAACATTCACAACCAAACGAATTAGAAAAAAACAATTTGATTTTTGATACAAGGATTAAATCTAAGCAAACAAGAATAAACCGTTCAAGATTCAATTCTGACTCTCTTGCAATTTATAGAAACTGGTTTTCATCTTTAAATGAACAGGAAGTTAAAAATGTAAAAAGAGTTATTATCAAAAATACTCAAAAACCTTTGGGCAATATTACAGATATTGATAATAATCAATTTCAAAAAATAATTGCAAATGAACAAAATAAAAACAATACAACTGCTTTAGAAACAACTTATTTTGATAAACTATATATTCATAAAACTTTTGATTATATTATCAATAATCTTTCTGATGAAAAATGGCAGAAGCAGATTTTCCCGGCTGATTATCTTTCTTTAAAAAATAATAATGATGAACAGGCTAAGCAATTAACACAGGCCCGACTTAACAAAAGAGTTCAAGCACTTATAAAAAAAGTAAGGACAATTGCAGATGAATGACAATACAATTTATTCTGAAATTATCCTCTCAAAAACAAATATTGAAATTCCAGTTTTTAAAAGCGGGAAAACTGTCGATTCTCGATATGATCCTGAACGGGAAAGTCTTAGATTATTAGAACAAATAAATTCTGATACACATTTTTTAATTGTTATTGGAATTGCAAGCGGAATCTTTATTAATACAATTCTTGAAAACAAAAAAGATATTTTTATAATAGGTGTTGAAAAATCAAATAAAGATATTGAGTTTCTAAAAAAGCTTCAACTTATAAAACAGTTTTCAAATAATAAACAAGTATTACTTTGTACCATTGATGAACTTACAGACAAGATTATAGAATTTTATATCCCTGCTTTTTATGGAAATCTTCAGGTTATTGAACAACGAGGCTGGACGGCAGAAAACTTAGATTGCATTGAAAAAATTAATAAATCAATTAATAAAGCAACCGGAATTGTTTCTGCAGATTTTTCAGTTCAAAGTCATTTTGGAAAACTTTGGCAGCATAATATTTTTTCAAACCTTAAACATATTCAAGAGCTTAGTGATATACAAAATATAACTCCAAATAATAAAACTGCAGTAATTGTTGCAGCCGGGCCGACAATCGACGATACTATTAAGCTCATACTTGATAATAAAGATGATTATTATATTATTGCCACCGATACCGCTTTTTCAATTCTAAACTCTTATAATATAATTCCTCAGGCAGTTGTTTCCATTGACGGGCAAAATATTTCAAACATTCATTTTATTCATAATAATTCATATGAATTTAATCAGACATTATTTTTATTTGATTTATGTGCAAACAGTTCTGCAATTACAAAAGTTATTAATAATAAAGGTAAAATCTGTTTTTTTACAAGCGGGCATCCTTTTTGTGAATACATAAATAAAACTTTTAATCTTGGCTTCCCTTCTCTTTTTTCTGGAGCTGGAACTGTAACTATAAGTGCAGTAGATTTTGCAATAAAAGCAGGCTTTGAAAAAATAATTGTAACAGGTGCAGATTTTTCATATTCAAAAGGAAAGCCTTATGCAAAAGGAACTTATTTAGACAGACTTTATAATCAAAAATCAAACCGAATACAAGGTATTCAAAATAAGTTTTCAACTCTTGAATTCAGAACAGAATTAATTAAAGATAATAAACGCTATACAACTTCTGTTTTACAGGCTTATAGAACTTCTTTTGAAACATATTTAATTAACAATAATTTTGAATTTAAAAAACAAACCGATTTGTATAAAATATTTTTTAATAAGAATGAAAATGTTTTTCAATACAAAAAAACAAATACAATAAACGGACAACAAATATTAAACGAACTTCAACGCATTTATAAATCCAAAACAACAGATAAAACTTTTAATTCAATTTTTGATCTTTCAGATAGTGATATTTCACTTTTACCGTTAATATCTTGGCTAAGAAATCACGATAATAAAGATAAGAATGATTTTTTGTATTATTACCAGAAGGCAGTTTTATTTTGCCGGGATTTGGGAGGAAATTAAAAAATGAAAAAAACTTTTACAATAATTTATTCAGTACTTGTTTCGCTTATACTTATATTTGCAATAACTTTTTTTGCCGTAAACATTTATAACGAAAATGCTCACGGTGACTTACGCACACAAGTACGATTTGAAAAAATTGTAAATGGTGTAAAAACAGCTTTTGAAAAAAATAATATTTCTAATTCTGAAAAAATCAGAATGATTGAAAATACAATAGGAGATACAAAAGATTTTTCTTTTATTACAATTTCTTTAGACGGAAAGTCTTTTTATGTTTATCCGGAAGGATTTGAAAGTTTTGAAGAAAACAGTTCAAAGCTGGTCATTATATATAATAGAACTATAAATGCAAACGGCAGCAAAATTATAATTACAAGTGGTTTATATTCTTTACGCCCTTCTACAATATTTGAATATGCAAAAATTTCTTTCTTTATAATTTTGATTGTTTCTCTACTTACTTTAATTCTAATTATTTATAATAATCATTTTGGAAAAGATAAGAACGAAAAAGTATATACTAAAGCTAAACCTAAGAAACAAATTGAAGAAACAGAAGAAATTGAATACGAAGAAGATGATGAGGATTTTGAAGAAGCTTCTGATGATGACAGCATAGATGAAAATGATGATGACGGCATAAATAAAAATGATGATTTAGAAGAAA
Source organism: Treponema sp. (assembly GCA_017617145.1). The sequence continues at coordinate 6,933 of JAFZWX010000081.1, forward strand.
CCGATTCTGTTGAAAAAATAAATATAGTTGAAGACAATGTTGTAGTCGAAGAAAAAACAACTGAAGAAGAAAACCTTGTTGAGAAAAAGGAATCAATTTCAGAAGAGCTTCCTGTAAAAGATTTTGAACCTGTAGAAATTAAACAGGAAGAAAAATCAGTTTCTGAAAACGGACTGTTTTCTCCAGATACAGGACTCGGCTGGGAATCTTATCTTATGACAAGGCTCGAAAACGAATTAAATCGTGCAACTGCCAGCGAACTTGATCTTGCATTATTTATAATTAAACTTGACGGAATTGGCAGGAAGAATCCTGTTATGAAAAAAATCTGTGACTATCTTACTGTGGAATTCCAATTTAAAGATTTGCTTTTTGAATACAAAGATGATTCAATCTGTGGAATCAAAATCAGTATGAATATTGATAGCGCAATTACATTTGCCGAAAAACTTATAAATGAAATTAAGAAAATTGCAGGTGATGAAATTCAAACTGTTTCAGTTGGTATTACAACTCGCGGCATAAGAATGGTTACTAGTGAAAGGCTTATAAAAGAAGCGGATGAAGCTGTAAAGCATGCAATGGAAGATCCTTCTTCGCCTGTAGTAGGCTTTAGAGCCGATGCTGTAAAATATAGAAAGTTTCTTGAAAAAAATTAATCACCCGAAGTTTGTTCCGGTTCAACAAAGTGTTTTCCAAGTTCCTCGAGACGTTTGCTTTCGGGGAACTTTTGTTTTAAAAGATCATATTGTGTTTTAGCATCTTCTTTTTTATCTGCCGCAAGAAGCACACAAATATAGTTTTCTAAAATTTCACTTTGATCAGGAGACTGTTCCATTAATTCTGAATAAAGTTCAATTGATTTTTCTGTATTTCCATTCATTGCATAAATGTATGCAACTGAAGATTTTAATGAAACATTGTTACTGTCTCGTTTGAGCATTGTTTCATAAGCAGTTTGAGCATCACCCCACTTTGACTGATAAACATAGCATTTTGCAAGCTTGTAATAGGCACTCCAATAAATATCTTTGTTTCCCATTGCGGCTTTATAATAGGTTTCGGCTTTATCAAATTTTTCAAGGCCAAAATAAATATCTGCAATATTTAAATATTCTATGTAGATATTTGTAATTACAGCATCACTTTGACCTGGAATAGGTACAGCCATTTTTGTAGAGGAACAGGAAAAACTAAAAATGGACGCAGTAGTAAATAGAACTACTACAAAAAACGCCCTAGCCCAGAACGATTTTTTCAATTTCATAAAGTTGAGACTTATAAAGACCCGAGATATTGTGACCGTAATCGGCAATAAGCTGAATCATATTACGTGGAGCATCTTTTGTGTCGCAGCCGTTCAAGCGGTCGCCGGCATCTCCAAGTCCTGGCATAATATATGCTTTTTCGTTCATTACAGGATCCATCCAAAGAGTATAACAGGTACAGTTTTCAAGAGCGCGTGTTACACGAATGCTTCCTTTAAGAGTAGAAATTGTATTAAAGAAAGCAATAGATTTTGGTTTTACACCCTGACTCAAAAGATACTTTACAACAGTAACAAGTGAACCGCCTGTTGCATTCATTGGATCTGCAAAAATCCAGTCTTTTCCGTCAAGCTGTTCAAGATTAAAGAAAGATTTATTAAGATCCATTATGTATTCCATATCGGCTTCGTTCTTTGTGTCGTTTCGGCTTATTTTGAATAAAGCAAAAGGAGTTTTATAGCCGTGGCTTGAATATTCCTGAATCTCTTTTGACATAATCATACTTGGAAGAAGAGCACCGCGAAGCATTACGCAGATTGCTGAGTTTTCAATTTTATGATCAATATCAGGAATTTTATGAACTGCATAATTTTGTACCGGGAAATTAACAGGAGTTTTTACAATGATGTGGCCTTTTTTATCGGAATGCTGGTCTGTATAAGCCATGCGGAAAAGCATTTCGTAGGCACGCTGGCTGTAGTACATAAATTCCTGATGATCTGTGCGTTCGTCTCGTAGTTTTGAAATAACACGAGAGCATTCTGCATGAGCTCCTTCTTCTGTAACAAAGGAATAAACCTTTATGGCAGGATGCTTAGAACAGATTTTCTGCATTTCGTGTCCAAGCTTGTCGTAACCTTCAATAATCTTTTCTTCATTTACAGGATCAAACGATTTCATTGTTTCCTTGAACATTACTTCAAGACTGTTCAAATCGTCCATATCTTCTTTAGTAAGATATCCGTCAAGATCTTCTGCTTTCAGAATTATTTTTTTGTCTGCCATAAAGTGCCTCCATTTTTATAATGATAAAATATCATATAACTGCTGTTTCTTAATTTTAATACCAGTAATCTTTACTTCGTTCTCTTTAAGATCATTATCTTCGCCGTCTGCAAGGCCAAATACAAAACCAAGCATAACTTTTCCTGCTTTGGCTACTGTTTTATTTTTAAATTCAAAAACAAAATCTAGTAAATACTGATTATCATTTTTTGGATCACAAACAAACGAACCACGGACTGTTTCAAGCTGAAGTGTTAACTTTTGACCAGTTAACATAAGCAGAAATGTTTCTGGTTTATTTGTAATAAAACGAATCTCAGAATCAGATTCTGTTATGTGCTCGTAAGTCTGACTGTCTAGTGAAGAATAATTTTTTCCAACTGAATCATCTGCAGGAATACTATGAATTTCATCATATTTTGTAAGCATACCTTCTACATCTTCACCAAGAAGAGCAAGCTTATCTGACGGAAATGCAAGTGTTATATCATTCTGCATGTATAAGCCATATTTTGCAGAAGATGCAGGACCTGTAAACTGAGACACCGACCAGCCGTTCTTTTTTGTTAAGATTTTTGGAATATACTTAATCGGAATATTTGAATCAACAGCAAGTTGAAGTCTTGAATCTTTGTTATCGGCATTTAAGCCTGCATAAGCTCTGTTTATTCGACTTGTAAGCTCATCAACATCAGAATCAGAAATTCCCTGTACATTGCTTTTAATAAGATATTTTACAAGCTCTGGGTCTACGCTTGTTGGAATTGAAATAAAGAAATTTTTATTTTTATCCAAAAGTTCAGGAGCCTTTACAATTGTGCCACTTGGTACAGATTTACAGGCTGTGATTAAAAGTATTATTACCAGTAAAATGCCCTTTGACAAGCTCAGGGACCACAGTGATCTACTATGCTTTTTCAATTTTAATACTCCATTTTTTGTCATCGGCTTCTATTTCAGTTCCAGAAACATTTCCATTCCATTTTATTTCCTGAGCAAGAGTTTCATTCGAAATAAAATCTGTAAACATTTCATAAGCATCTTTTAGAGAGTCGTCTCCCCCTACTTCAAGCTTAATTCTATCTGTAACGTTTAAGCCGCTTTCCTTACGCAAGTTTTGAATACCACGAATAAGATCACGAACATATCCTTCTTTCTTAAGTTCGTCTGTAACCTTTGAATCAAGACCAACTGTTAATGTTCCTTCGTTCAAAACCTTAAGGTCATCTTTTTCAAAGCGTTCAACAATTACCTTTTCGCTATCAAGCTCAACAGATTTTCCTTCTACTTCAATTGTAAGCTTTGTGCCTTCAAGAATTGACTGAATCTGTTCAGAAGTAAGTGTTGCAATTACATTTGCAGCCTGCTTCATTATAGGACCAAGTTCTTTTCCAAGTACTTTAAAGTTTGCTTTTGCCTTATATTCAACAAGCTCATCTTCGCGTTCGTGGAAAATAACTTCTTTGACGTTCAATTCTTCACGAATACAGTCTTCCATTTCGGCAAGTACTTTCTTTTCATTTTCATTTCGTGTAACAAGCGCAACAGAAGCAAGCGGTTGACGGTTCTTAAGGTTAAAGGTATTTCTAAGGCTGTGTCCCATAGAAACAGCTTTTTGTACAGTTTCCATCTTGAATTCAAGTTCTGCATCCATCCAGGCATTATTTGGAACAGGATAATCACAAAGATGAACAGATTCAGGGTCCGTTTCTGTTTTAAGATTCTGATACATTGTTTCAGAAATAAATGGAACAAAAGGAGCAGCTACCTTACAAAGAGTTTTTAATGCAATATAAAGAGCTTCGTATGCTTCTGCCTTGTCGCTGTCATTTTCGCTTTTCCAGAAACGGCGTCTGCTGCGACGAATATACCAGTTATTCAATTCATCAATAAACTTAACGATTGGATCAATAGCACCAGACAAATCATAAGCATCAAGTGACTGTGAAACTTCTCGTACAAGATTTTGTGTAATAGATAAAAGCCATGCATCAAGAGGATTTGACGGAAGCTTATCATTAAACAGATTTCCTGTTGGACTTACTTTGTCGATGTTTGCATAAGTTATAAAGAAATAATAAGAGTTCCACAACGGAATAATTATAGATTTAAGAATGTCGCGTACACCATCATCTGAATAACGGATTTCATCTGCTTTTACAACGGCAGAATGCATTAAGAACAGACGAATTGCATCGGCACCAAATTTATTAATTGCTTCCACAGGATCTGTGTAATTGCGTAATGACTTAGACATTTTTCGTCCGTCACTTGCAAGAACAATACCGTTTACAATACAGTTTTTAAATGCAGGCTTATCAAAAAGCTGAGCAGAAAGAACTGTAAGTGTATAGAACCATCCGCGTGTCTGATCAAGACCTTCAGAAATAAAATCTGCGGGGAAATGGTTTTCAAAGAATTCTTTATTTTCGAACGGATAATGAAGCTGAGCATAAGGCATAGAACCAGATTCAAACCAGCAGTCAAAAACCTCTGGAATACGCTTCATTGTACCTTTACCACATTTTGGACACTTGAATGTAATTTTATCTACAAACTGCTTGTGTAAATCATCTGGATAAACACCACTTAAATCTTTAAGCTCCTTACGGCTTCCAACACATAATGTATGATTACAGTCTGGATCATCACAACGCCAGATTGGAATAGGATTTCCCCAGTAGCGGTTTCGGCTAACTGCCCAGTCTCGAGCACCAGCAAGCCATTTTCCAAAACGACCTTCCTTAATATGGTTAGGCTGCCAGTTTATTGCGCTATTTGCTTTTAACAAAACATCATGATAATCTGCAACCTTTACAAACCAGCTTCCAATACCACGATAAATAAGTGGAGAACCACAACGCCAGCAATGAGGATATGAGTGAACTATTGTATCTCGTTTAACAAGTTTCTTTTCATCTTTAAGCCGTTGAATAATATCTTTATCGCATTCCTTTACAAAACGACCTGTATAATCAGAAACATCCTTTGTAAATTTACATTCTGCATCTATTGGTTCTACTTCCGGAACACCACTACCTGCAAAAACTTTATGGTCTTCTTCACCAAATGCAGGTGCAATATGAACAATACCTGTACCATCTTCTGTAGAAACATAAGCTGCATTAAACATGCGGAATGCACCCTTTACGCATTTCTGGTTAGAAATTGCTTCACAGGCAGCAGGATCTTTTAAAGAAGCAAAATATGGGAATAATGGTTCATATTCTGCATCAATAAAATCTTTACCTTTTTTAGTCCAGATTATTTCATAATCGGTTTCATTTTTATAATATGAAGAAAGTCGTGCCTGTGCAAAAATATATTTGTCGCCGCTTTCTTTATCAAGGATTTTTACGTAATCAATATCTGGGCCCATACAAAGACCAAGATTTGAAGGCAAAGTCCATGGAGTTGTTGTCCAGGCAAGGAAATATGTTTTTCCATCTGCCATATCAGAATCATTAATAGCAGGAGCGCATTTTGTAATTTTAAATCTTATTGTTACAGTTGGATCCTGAACATCTTTGTAACCTTGAGCAAGTTCATGAGTAGAAAGAACGGTTGAACAACGAGGACAATATGGAAGAATATATTTACCTTCGTAAATCAAGCCCTTTTCCCAAAGAGATTTTGCAACCCACCAGATAGATTCCATATATTCAGGATTCATTGTTTTGTAGTCGTTATCAAAATCTACCCAACGTCCCATTCGTGTAATTGTTTTACGCCATTCAGAAGTATATCGTAAAACAGATGCCCTGCAGGCTTCGTTAAATTTATCGCAGCCTAAAGCATCAATTTCGTGTTTTGAGTTAAGACCAAGCTCTTTTTCTATAAGATTTTCAATAGGAAGTCCATGACAATCCCAGCCAAAGCGTCGTTCAACTCTTTTGCCCTTCATTGTCTGATAGCGTGGAATAATATCTTTGATTGTAGATGGAATAAAATGTCCAAAGTGTGGAAGACCTGTTGCAAACGGAGGACCATCATAAAAAACAAAATCCTCTGCCCCTTCTCTCTGACTTACAGATTTTTTAAAAATATCATTTTCCTGCCAGAATTTTAAAACTTCTTCTTCTTGTTTTGGAAAGTCAACCTTTGTATCTACTGGTTTAAAGCTCATAAAAAATATCCTTAAAATATTAAAAATGTTGCAAATATAATATCATAAAATATAAGATTATTCTATATATTGGTAATTATGTGTACATTTTGAATTATAATTAATACATTTTGAGTGTACGACCTTTCATGGAAAATACAAGGGCACAACAGAAGGAAGTTGTACCCTTGTATTTTCCATTACGGTCGTGCACTCGATTGGAGCATTTGTATTTATTATTTCTTATAACTTATATTTCTTATATTTTTAATATTTTTAATATTTTAAGTTCTGGAAATCTTCGAGGAGAGTTTTTTTATCGGGGGCTTTTAGGGAACTGTCGGCTTCGGGAACACTTACTGCTTTAAATGCTTTCCAGGCATCACTTAATGGGATAATTAAAGCATTTTCACTTGCTTTTATCCATTGGCTATAACCTGTTTTTAATGCAAGGTCAAAAGTATCGGTACACAATGTTATTTCATAAGGAATCCAGGCTTTTCCATTGTATTCAACATATCGGCCACCAGGAACTAAGCTAGAAGCATCTTCGGGTGCGACACCTGAATCAAAAGCTATGTAAATATGACCAGGAATAGTTATAAAGGCTGTTTCAATACCAATCGCTTCCAAAAGCGAGCAATTCATAATTGAAAGGTCGTCACAATCTCCGCCATGATATGTTAGTGTCTGATAAGGGAATTGCAAAAAGTCTATTGCAATGCTTCCGGTATTATCTGAATAGGCAGAAGTCGGATCTATAACATAATTAATTCCATAATTTTTTAGAGCACAAAACAAAGCACCTGCATATTGAATATTTACAGGAATATCTTTTCGTAATGAACCTTTTACAATAGATTTAACTTGGCGTGCAAATTTAAGAGCACTTGCATCGCGTGGAGAAGCAAAAGCAGCAGCCTGCCTGTCATCGGCCCAGGTCATTGAGTTTCGGCTCAAAGTTGTAAAAGACAAATTATGTGTAAAGTCTTTACTTTTATTTAAAAGCTTATATTCAACATAAATAGTTCCATCTGTAATAGAATCAGAAAGCTGGCCTAAAATACTTTCGTTTAAAAGTGCAGTAATATCTATAGTTACTGAATTTCCTTGTTTAATCTTATCAAAAGAACCAATCAATGTTCTTGCAATCATATACTGATTATTAAAATATACTTTTACATCTGTAATTGCTGCTTCTTCGTTATTTTGAATTGTAATTGTTCCAAACGGATTGTCTGCATAGTGAGCATAAAAAACAGGAAACAATGGCTGAAGCTCTTCATCAGTAACAGTAAGGTTCGAAGAATACCGCATTGCTTTAGTAAAACTGTATGTAAACCCTATTCCTGCGTGAGCTGTGTGCGAAAAAAAGCGTTTAGGTAATTGAAGTAATTTATATCCGCCAAAAATCGAAATGTCTATTTCTGGAATTATATGAATATTTGCAGAAAGCCTTCCGCCATAAAAGAAACCATTTTGCGAAGGCAGTCCTTCCTGTTTATTTTCGGTAATAGTCCATAAACCGCCGATAGCTTCAGGAAAAATATAAAAGCGGTCTGTAATTCTTAAGTTATAACCTAATGCAAAATTGTAATCCAGATATTGTTCACTGTTTATTCCCTTTTCAAATAGATTATAAAAAGAACCCTGCAACGAAAACATAAGGCTGTCGTTTGCTCTTATAGTTGCCGGTGAAAAATCAAAGCTTAAAATTCCACCAACAGAAATATTTGATACATTAAGAAACAATGAATAAGAAGGAAGAATTCTTACTTGAAAATCGGCAGAAAAAGCAGGAACAGCTGATGCAGCAAAAATAAATATTGCCATTAAAAAACATTTGAGTTTTTTTAATTTTGCTGCAAAAAAAGTTTTTTTCATATAGAGCCTATTGTTCCAGTTTTGTTTTTAGACTTTCAAGACCAGACAATGCTGTTTTATTTTCAGGATCAATTTCTAGAACTTTATTATATTGATTTGCAGCTTCTTCATAATTCTGTTCAATTACAAAAATATTCGCAATATTATTCATGGCCGAAACAGAATTTGTTTTTGCAAAAGCCTCTTTAGCTTCGGTGTATCGTTTTGCACGTACAAGAGCGACACCAAGTTTATTTGTATCACCTGTTTGTTCTACTCTTGCAACGATAGGATTTAAATCTGAAATTATATAATTCTTAATTGCAATATCAAGCTGATTAGCAATGAGTGTACTTGATGGCTTTGGAATATTTTTTGAAGCAATATTGTAAACTACAGGTTTATAAACAGTCCAGGCATCTTCTACAAGTATAAACTCATAATCGCCATATTCATCATTAAGAGCTTCTTCTAATACTTTTGCACCATTAATACGGCTTTTTGTAAATCCATTTTCGAAATTTGCCATTGAAAGCGGAAGATATACTTTTTCGGCATCGTAATCAATAAACACAGAAGCTTCATCGGCAAAATGATTCGATACTGAATTTGGTTTCATATTTAGATCAACAAAAACAACAAAATCTTCAGCGGTGGCCATATATGCACAACTGATTCCCTGCGATTCCAAAAGTGACATTAGGAGAATTCCAAGGTCATCGTAATCGCCGCCTAAGCATTCCATTGTTTGCAGAGGATAAAGAATTGAATCAACTTCTTCGGTTGTATGATAATCAATATATGGAGTAAGTGTATCTTCTGAATAATTAATTGCTGCACAGCGAAGAGCTACAAACATAGCGGCTGCAAACTGAAAATTCCTGTTCATTCCAGTTGCAAGTTGATTTCTTGCTACACCAGCCACAGATTTTGCAAAGTTTTGAATTTCTGGAGTTTCGGAAGAAATAAAAGTACTTAAAGAAGCTAAATCGGACCATATAAAGGCGTTTCTGTTTCGTACTTTTAATGAAACATTCTGTTCAATTCGATTTTTCTTTCCTAAAAACTCATATTCAATAATTACAGAACCAGGAATCAGACCATCTTCAGTAAAAGTCATTATAGCATCTGAAAAATCAATATAAAGCGGAATTTGCGCATTTTTGAATCGATTAAGGCGTTTTATAGTTCCACATTCAATTAAACTGTTAGTATATTTGTCGGCATCAAAATAAATATGAACGTTTCGGATTTCTGCAGATTCGTGATTTGTTATGGTTATTATTCCGCATTCATTGTCACGATAAATACGACTGAAGGATGGATTTATGTCATCATACTGTTCAAGTGAAACCGAAACCGATTTTGAAGCTTTTTTAATTCCTGTTGATTTTATAATTTTAATACCAATTCCGCCGTAAACACCATTATTGAAATTTGAAAAATCTGTTTTTACATATGAAAGATATCCGCCAGTTGCTGTAAGCACAAAAGATGGAGAAAATCTGAAACCTAATTCTGCATAACCACGGTAATAAAAGCCAATCGGATTATAAGTATTATAAACTCCACCATCTTCGCGAACATTAACATAACCGGAATTCAAGCCAAAGCCACCACCAATACCGGTATAAAGTCTTGAAAATGGATAAAAATAAAATCCAAGCCCTGCACCGCCTCCATAAAGCTGCATAGGTTTTATAAAACCAGTTGGTTTAAAAAGTGAATAATTACCTTCAAAACCAATAGTCATAAAATTAAAAAGATTGATATCTGATTGCAAAAAGCCGGAAAAGCCTAAAGAAATATTTTCATCAAAAGGATAATTTACCGCCGGAGTTATTGTAAAAGTATATTCTGCTGCCTCAAGTTTAAAATGAGAACCAATTGACGTTAAAAAGACAAATGATAATATTAAAGTTCGTATCGCTCTCTTCAATAATGTATCCTGATTTCCTTGTAATCAATTGAATTATATCACAATTTTAAGGAAAATTAAAGAATTTTCAGGTTTTTAAATCATAAATTGTATGAGTTAGTAGAAACTACTACTCTCCTCCAAATTTTTTGTATAAGGAACTTGCGTGTGAGGGATGTTATGCCCTTATGAGTTCCATACAAAATTACGGAGGACAATTATGTCTATTTTTAACAGGAAGTATAAGGATTCTGTTTTCACAGATTTATTCGGCAGCGACAGGGATGGAAAGAAAAATTTTCTTGAATTGTACAACTGTAAAAGGAGATTTGAGCGTCAGCTTGTATTTATTAGGTGACCTGGTATATAAATACTTTTTTATTTCCAAAAACTATGATAAAATACTTATTGATAAAACTAAATAACTAAGCGTAAACATATCTAAAAGAGGAAATGTTAATGATAAAACTAGAATCTGAAAAATGGATTGAAGGTTATGCATTCTCTGTTCATACGCTATATAGCATTTATGTTGGGGAAAACGAATACGGGCATCCTATTTATGATACCAAGCGTACACAGATGGGTGAATTAGTTTATCAATTAAAATATAAACAGAATCTTTCAGTTTTACCTCAGATTATTTCTCTATTAAAATCCGACTCGAATTTTGTTGATTTTATAAAGAAAGACTTCGTTATTTTGGTTCCAGCAACAAGAAAAGACAGAAATTTTCAACCTGTTGAAGTTATTGCAGATGCAATTGGTAAAGAGTTTGGAATATCAATAATAAAAGATATGATTGAAGCTGAAAATCATACAGAAATAAAACATGTGGAAAAAGCAAAAAAAATTGATATTTTAAAAAGCAGTTATAGTTATAACGATCATCCCGAAATTGACAGAAAATCAAAAATTATTATTTTTGATGATTTATATTCAAGTGGAAGTACTATGAATGTAGTAGCCGATTTGTTACATGAAAACGGTTTTATAAATATTTATGCTTTTGCATTAACCCGTACAAAGAACAGCGACTGATGAAAGTATTTATATCCGGTTCAATAAGTATAAAGGAACTTCCTCAAATAGCAAAAGAAAAACTTGAAAAAATAATGAAACAAGGACTTACTGTTATTATCGGAGATGCAAATGGTATTGATGCACTTGTTCAAAACTATTATTCAGAACGAAAATATCAAAATGTTATAGTTTATCATGCTGGTAATTATACACGTAATAATATTGGAAATTGGAAAACAATCACTGTGCCTTCTCAGAATCTTACCGGCAGAGCTTTATACACTTTAAAAGACAAAAAAATGGCTTTAGATGCAGATTTTGGAATGATGATTTGGGATGGCAAAAGCAAAGGCACAAAGGCAAATATTGAAGAAATGTCCAGTCTTGGAAAACATTTTTATGTAATACAAAACGAAACTATTTCAATAGATAAAGCTTTTTCTAAAACAAGTATTCAACAACCAGAATTGTTTACTATCTAATTTACTTTATGAAAGTATTATGTCAAAAGCTTAACTACTCTCTCACCCCATAGCAACCCACATTCATAAACAACAGGCTGGCGCGCAAGCTTTTAGAAGGGTTGGGCGGCAGCCTGTTTTAATTTGAAAACATTTCTTAGGGGAATTCCTCCATTTTTCAATAAATTTTCAATTTTTTTCTCGAAAAACTTCCTCTTTTTGCAAAAAAAATCTAATACTATATATGTAAAAATCTTGCTCTCCTCCAAATTTTTTGTATGAGGAACTTGCGTGTGAGGGATGGTATATCCTGATAAGTTCCATACAAAATTCAGGAGGACAATCATGTCTATTTTTAACAGGAAGTATAAGGATTCTGTATTTACAGATTTATTTGGAAGCGACAGAGATGGGAAGAAAAACTTTCTTGATTTGTACAATGCTCTTTCAGGAAGTGACTACAAATTAGGAGAAGTTTCTCTTAAACGTAAAGTTATTGAACAGGCTCTTTATAAAACTTTCAATAACGATGTAAGTTGGGAGATAAACGGTAAGCTTATTGTGTTGGTAGAACATCAATCAACTATTAATGAAAACATGCCGTTCAGATGCCTTGAGTATGTAACTCGTATTTATGAAGGTATTATTCCCGTCAAAGAACGTTATGCAGAAAAGGTATATAAGATACCTAATCCAGATTTTTATGTTGTGTATGTCGGTAAAAAGAAGCTACCTCCCGAACAGGAATTACGGTTATCAGATGCATTTTACACAAAAGACAGCAGTAAATTAGAGCTTGTTGTAAAAGTAAAAAACTGTACTGACCCTAAATTATTGCCGATTTTTAAAACCTGTGATATTCTTAAAGAGTATTGCCAGTTTATAGAAATTGTAGAACAGAATTACAACAGACTATTTCCTAAGAATTCGTTCAAAAAGGCAATAGAAATTGCAATGGAACAAGGAATCTTAACAGATTATCTTGATCGAAAATCGCGGGAGGTCATAAATATGTTATGTGCCAAATATAGTTACAAAGATGATATTGCCGTAAAACAAAGGGAAGCGCGAGAAGAAGGAATTCAACAAAAAGCCATTGAAGATGCAAAAAGTTTTTATGTGAATGGCGTCTCCATACAAATCATTGCAAAATCGCTTGGGATGACTGTAGAACAAATTCAGGAAATTGTAAAGGATGTTATTCCTGTGACGGTTACAGAATAGTGTGCCATCTGCTTTTGTGTCAGTCCCTGGTCTTGCAATTCATGCGCCTTTAGCACAAAGATGGCGATTCTCCAGAAAAAATCTCTCGCTGTTTAAAAATACCCCTTGAGAAAGTCCTGGAACTCCAAAAAACACTCAAAGCAGAGGGCTAACTCCCCACCCCGTACCATTTTACATTCATAAAAAAACAGGCTGGCGTGCAATCTTTTGAGATTGGACGACAACCTGTTTTGTTTTGGTGTGAAAGAATTACTGCTTTGTCATTACACTGCTCATAGCAGAGGTGTTGTCGGCAAAGTGGGCAATTACTACATACTTGGCCCCTTTTGGAACTCCGGATGTGACAGCATTTTTAGATGTGTTAATAATATGTGTTACAGTATGAGCTCCATAAACCTCCCATTCATCCTGATTATCGCCATAATCATAAAGACTGAAACAACAATAATACAAGGTAGGATTATCACACATTATTGTTACGCCAGTAGAACCTGATAATACATTTTTTATATTACAAGTAGCAGTTCCCGTATATGTATATAATGGTAAAGAATTTGTTTTATCTGAAATAACCATTGCTCTATAAAATGTATTTGGATCATACGAAATAGCCTTTTGTACAGTAGTGCCATTTGTTGTTGATGATGATATTGCATACTGTATATTAGGAAGATTGTTATAATATAAATCTTCATAACATTCTTCATCCTCGTCATAAGAGTCCAAAGATTCGGGATCAAAATCATAATTATGCTCCCAATACTTTCCATATGTTGAAGAAACAGAATTACCACAATGTTCTACTACAAGATAATATTTCTTTGCCGTATTAATATATTTCTCATCATAGGTTGCAGAATAATTTAATTGAGTTCTGGTAACATTTTTAGTAACTGTTAATGGAATATTATTTCCAACCTCGGCATAATGAAAATCAATTTCACCAGGTTCCATTGTATAAACAGGAGAAATATAATAATTGTTTGCAGTATCCTTTATTCTAAAATAAGTTATACATCCCTTTGCTACAGGTACCCTAAGGAAACAACGATTAATACTATCTGGTCCATCAATACCAAGTGAATAACTAAATACTGGATTATAACTGTCATAATTTTTACTAATAATACTGGAATTCGTATCTTCAGGTACTATCATATATTCATATTCGTAATATGTGTTTCCACTATAAGTTATTGTTTTAAGAGGAGATTGATTGTCTGTAATATCATTGATAACCATTACATCGCCAAAGTTTGAAGGCCCCCAGGTATCATTAGAGTTTGGAGCAATATTATCTGTTACACTTGTTGGAATTGAACCCGAAACTGTATAAGTATTACCTGTAGCTTTATAACCATTCTGCCATATTGCTAACGAAATTTTTTTAGTTGTACAAAAGCTCTTAAAACTAGCATATGGCATTGAAAGAGTAATATAACCATTGGAATCCATTTTATAAACAGTAACGTTTCCCGATGTCCAAAGAACCAAATCATTAGTCTTATTAAAAGTACTATGATTTGTTATTTGCAGTTTTACTTCATATTTACCAGAATTATTTCCATCAGAGACCCCCGATATATAGTTTACCCCAGAAATAGTATTTGGTGTAGCTGTTTTTGAGTAAGTAATAGGATTTCCAGGAGGACTTCTTAAATCACAAAAAAGCCGGTAATTGTCAGCGGTATTTCGCCAATAATTCGATTTTTCAAACAAGTATTGTCTACCTACTGTATTGTCTCTATTAGCATAACTACTAGTTAAATTACTTAGACCAATATGATCGGTTACTCCAGTTGCTGCACAATATCTTTTATATGTTGAACCATTGCTATTATTAGTTGAAGATGTATTATAACCAGATTCATATCGTACTTCACTGTATGGTGATCCAGAATTATACTCATATAGATACATTGTTGATGGACTTTCTGGTATATATGTAGAAAAAGAATTTTTACATCCACCCGCATCTTGTGCAATTATTTTAATATATGTTTTTGCTGTTTTTGAAACCGTCAGATTTTTAAAAGCAAAGTATCTATAACCATCTTGTTCAAATGTCAAATCAGGTCTCTTTTTTAAAGAAGTTGATTCATTTTCAACATTTTGTTGATTAGTACCAAAATAAAGAGTCACTGCAGAAATAGAATCTGTGTAAGATAATCCATCAAAGGTTATAAATGTCTGATCCTTTGGATATCTAAAATACAAATATGTATTTGTTGTATCTATCATTGGCCAAGTATCTTCACCTATACATGATCGAATATCTCCATAGGATGTTTCTGGGTTCATATTATATGTATATGCATCTCTGGCAGAAGCATAATCATTAGATTTTAATTGAGTATCTGTCAAACTAGTACCATAACGATTATAAATAAAACCTTTTTTCATATCCAAGGTTTTGTCCATTGCGACATAATATGTTATAGTATTTGAATTACCTGCAATATCATAAATGGTAAAATCAACCTGAATCATACATTCTTCTTCAATCTTACCATCAGGAAGAAAATCTGTTGAAAAGTTTAGGGTATCATCTATATCCTCATCTGGTGTATAGTATCTTGTTAAGTGAAGTGTATTTCCATTAGACACAGAATTACCGAACTTATCATAAATTACCTTAGCTTCTATGTCCATTCTACCAGAACAACCACTTGTTTCATCTTCAATATTAAACAGATAGAATAAAGTATCATAAATATGATTTTTTCTATCAAACTTTTTTGTAGGAGAATATGGTTCAAAGGTCTGCGTGTAATGAACATCATAATAACTGAATTCTGGTAAATCATCTTCTGTTTGTTTATTAATTCTATACATTATGGTTAGAAAACCATTTTGAACTGTATAATCGGATGTACTTAAACTTATAGTATCAGAACCTTGTAAAGTAGATTTTAATTGAACCTGAATAACCGCAGTATTATTATTTCCAAAAATTTCTCTTATAGAATAATCCGGTTTTATTTTCACTGTAACAACTGTTTTATTATCTTCAGTAGTTACTTCAGGATCGTTAAAGTAAATGGAGATATCATTCCAATATTGATCATATAATTGTATATCATCACCTTTTGTAAGTGAAGTAAAATCCATTATTTTATTAAATTTTATTACTAAAGGCGTATCCAATGGAACTCCAGTACTTGAATTTTCTGGAGACACAGAACTAATCTTTGTTGCAAAAATATTACTTGCATTAATAGTATGAGTTGCTGCAGAAGAACTATTTACTGTTATTGTTACAGGATTTAAATTGGAATTATTGAAAGAAACAGAAGTTCCTCCACTTAAAGTCCATTTTGTAAAACTGTAATCAGAATTTGTCGGAACAAAAGTAGCTGTTATTTTTTCACCAATATTATACTTATTGCCTGTAACCGATGGTGTAAACTGTATAGTACCACCAGTTTGTGATGTACTAGCTTTTAGTGTTACCTTATTAGTAGTACTAGAATTAATCTTATAAATATCAGTTCTTCCAGAACCACCGTCACCGTAGGTAACAGGATAGGTTTTTCCATTAGATGTACAGTTATAGTAAAGGCTGGCTGGTATTTCAACCTTTACATTTTGGGTACCAGAGCTTACAAAACGGACATTTGAGCCAGTACCGGTAGCGGCGGTTACCTGTTCAGTTTTTATTGTAAGAACCTTATCAGAAACTTTACGTGTTCCAAAATGAGTTGTATCCTTTACATCATTTCTGTAAACATTTATTTCAGAATAATTTTCAGGAATCTGGTCAAAGGTAATTACGATATTTGTATCTTGCTCAATTCCATCTTCATTATAAGCAGGACTAAACTCTGTTACTCTTGGACGTTTAGCACACACTGCCTTGATTGTTATTTCTGAAACTGATGAACTGGTTCCTGTACCAACTGGAGTAAACGATGAAGTCTTTTTTTCGTATGTAGTTGAAGTAACTTTGATTATAGTTTCGCTAGTAGATTTCCAGTATAAGAACTGATAATCTTCTGTTTCGGTAAAGGTAAGAGTTCTGGAAATTCCGTCCATATTGTAGGTTATACCGCTTGAAGATGGAGCTGCTCCGTCACAGGTTATTGTTCCTGCCGTTCCGCCTGTTATTTCTGTTGTTCCGTTACTGTCATATACCTTGAAATATACCTTTGCCTGCTGTCTTGTATTGGAATTTATTTTATATTCATGGGTCTGATTTGTTCCGCAGGTTACTGGATATGTTTTATTATTTGGTGCTGTATAT
>JAFZWX010000082.1 GCA_017617145.1 Treponema sp.
GGAAACTGCGGACTTTGGCAAGGTGGTTTTTATGATTACTTTGAAATTCGGTGGAACGTCCATGGCAAATGCCAGACGTATCCTTGCTTCTGCGGATATTATTATTAACCGCGCAAAAGAAGACAGGCTGGCAGTCATTGTAAGTGCAGTGGCTGGTGTTTCAAATGCGCTTCAGGCAGCAATTGATGCTTGTACAGGCGGGATTTCTGGTACAAATTATGTAACCGACCTGCGCAACACTCATAATGAAATCTGTCTTGAATTGCAGTCAAAACTTCCTGGTTTTGATGCCGAAAAGACAATGGCGCGTCTTGAACCGAATTTTGAAGAACTCGAAAAACTCCTTGCCGGATGTGTTTCATTCTGCGAATGTCCCGATACTGTTCATTGCCGTATTATGGGTATGGGCGAATTACTTTCAGCTCCTATTATGGAAAATGTTCTGCTTGCAAAAAAGCAGAGCATAATTTTCCTCGATTCCCGAAAATTCGTATTTACAACAGGTAACCAGAAAGAAGGCGAGGCCGATTATTCTGCCTGTAACGAAGCGTGTGCTCCTTTCCGTGATGGTGCTAGTCCAACACAAACAAGAATCCTTTTATTCCCGGGCTTTATTTGTACCTGGAGCGGTGGACACGGAACAAAGCCTGTAATGGGACTTTTAGGCCGTAACGGTTCTGACTTTTCTGCTGCAATTATTGGTGCTGCTCTTCGTGTTAAACGCGTAGAATTCTGGACCGATGTTGACGGTGTTTATACTGCTGATCCTCGTGTTGTAAAAGATGCAATTCTTGTTGACGATATGTCTTACGAAGAAGCAATGGAACTTTCTTTCTTTGGTTCAAAGGTTCTTCATCCAAAAACAATTGCACCTCTGCAGGCAAAGGGCATTGAAGCCTGGAGCTTGAACAGCCATAACCCAAGTGCACGCGGAACCAGAATTGGTAAAGGACCTTTTGAAAGCCGCGGTAAATCAAGTATCTGTGGTATTTCTTCTCTTAAGCATGTTTCGATGATTAGTGTAGGCGGTTCTCTTATGAGAGGACGCACTGGTATGGCAAGCAAGATTTTCTCTGCAGTATCAAGTGCCGGCTCTTCTATTCTGCTTATTACTCAATCTTCTTCTGAATATACAATTTCTTTCTGTGTACGCGATGTAGAAGCCGATGCTGTTCGTGATGCTCTTGAAGCAAAGTTCGAGCTTGAAATCCGCGAAAAGCTTATTGATGAAATTCAAGTTCATCCAGACTGTGCAATTGTAAGTGTAGTTGGCGACGGTATGATTGCTAATCGTGGTGTTGCCGGAAAATTCCTTAATGCTCTTTCAAGCCAGGATATTAACATTCAGGCAATTGCACAAGGTTCAAGTGAACGCTGTATTTCTGCTGTAATCGAAAACGAATATGCCGACACCGCTGTAAAAGCTGTTCATCAATTCTTCTTCCATACAGCACAGACAATCGAAGTATTTGCTTTTGGTGCTGGTACAATTGGTGGAACAATGATTGACCAGATTTACGAGCAGCGTGAAAAACTTCTTAAAGAGAATGTAGACATCAAGGTTCTTTGTATTACAACAATTGATGGTATGATTTTGAATGAGGATGGACTTGACTTGAGCAACTGGCGTGAACAGATGAAAAAGCCTATGTTCCCGTTCAACTCAAACAAGAACGTTGATGACATTATAAAATTTGTACGCGAAAAAAAGCCTCTTAATCCGGTTTTTGTAGACTGTACTGCAAGCTACGATTTGCCTGAGCGCTACTTAGATATTATTAATGCCGGTATGAGCATTGCAACTCCAAACAAGCGTGCAAACTCAATGGATATTAATTTCTATCATGAGCTTCGACGTACAGCAAATAAAATGCACCGCCGTTTCCTCTATGAAACAAACGTAGGTGCAGGACTCCCGATTATTGATACTCTTCAGAACCTTTATAAATCTGGCGATAAGCTTGAAAGCTTTAACGGAATTATGTCTGGTTCTCTTTCTTATATTTTTGGAAAGCTTGATGAAGGAGTTCCATTCAGTAAGGCTGTACTCGAAGCAAGAGATCTTAAATATACAGAACCGGATCCTCGTGATGATTTGAATGGAATGGACGTTGCCCGCAAAGGACTTATCATTGCGCGTGAATCTGGTTATGATATTGAGCTTTCTGATATTACAATGTACAACGTATTCCCTGATGATTTTGATTCAAGCGGAACTGTTGAAGAATTCCTTAAAAAACTTCCTCAGGTTGATGACTACTTTGCAAAGAAAATTGCTGACCTTAAAAAGCAGGGTAAAGTTTTGCGCATGGGTGCAACAATCAAAGACGGCAAGGTTAGTGTAGGCATGATGGAAGTTGGTCAGGATGATCCATTGTACAGCGTAAAGGGCGGCGAAAATGCCTTTGTATTCTACACAGAACGCTATCAGCCGATTCCGTTGACTGTACGTGGTTACGGTGCAGGGGCTGGTGTAACAGCGGCTGGTGTATTCGGTGATATTCTGCGAACGGTTAGTTTTAATATGGAGCGATAATATGGATAAGTTTGTTCTTAGTGTATTGGTAGAAAATAAAGCTGGTGTTCTTAGTCGCGTTTCGGGACTCTTCAGCCGTCGTGGTTATAATATTGATTCTCTTACTGTATGTGAAACTTCTAACCCGGATCAGTCAAGAATGACTATTGTTGTAAAAGGCGATGAATATATTCTAGAACAAATTCAAAAGCAGTTGGCAAAACTTGTAGAAGTTCTTTCTATTAAAAAATGCGACAAGGGTTCTACCTGCCAGCGCGAAATGGCTTTAATAAAAGTAAAAGCCGAAGGAACAAACCGCGGTACAATTATCGAGACTTGCGATATATTCCGTGCTCATATTGTTGATGTGGGAATTGACTCTGTGGTAGTAGAAGCCACCGGAAGCGAAGATAAGATTGAAAGCCTTATCCGCCTCTTGGAGCCGTTTGGTATTCTTGAATATGTGAAGACAGGTTTAACTGCAATGGACAGAGGTTCAGTTGTTATGTAGTTTCTTCCACACAGGAGAAGCTAATTCAAAAACACCAGGCTTGGGCGAAGTGCATTCCCCAAGCCTGAATATTTTAACGGGGAGTGGGAATGTGTCTTCGTCAAAGTCGATTGCCGTGTCGCTGCTCTCGCAATGATGTATAAAATTAAATTTACTTTCTAGAATGTTTCCATCATTCGTCCCAATTTGTACAGGACAAAAAAGGCATTCATTATTTTCATTATATTCCGGAGCCAGTACAGTAACTTTTGTAATTGCATTTTTTGCTTCTTCAACAGTTGTAAAATCTGTAGGAATCCAAAGTGGCATTGCAGCATAGGAAATATTTTTTTTATCATAATCAAAAATCTGTTTGATTAATTTTTTTTGAGCATTGATGAGTTTTAATTCAATATCACGATGAGGAACAATAACAATCATTGGTTTAATTGTATATTTTTTTTAGAAATAATGGTATAGTCTATATATAATTATTTGATACAATTTTATCTGGTGAATAAATATTAAAAAAATTGCGGAAGCCGGCTTGGGAATTAATTTGAAAACAAATATGCGAGAGCGTAGGGATGGCTACAAACTACTTCGAAGCTTGCCGAGCGAAGCGAGTTAAATCTTCCCTTGCAAGTTTCGCCGTAGTTTGCAGACATACCGAAGCGGTAGCAGATTTGTTTTCTAACTGTTTGCATTCGGCTGGGAGCTATTTTTTTACAAATGAATGCTTTAGAAAATTACAGGTGAATAAATGAAAATTAATATTTTTACAAAAAAAAATATAACTATTACATGTATAGCCCTGGCGGTTGTTCTTGTAATTTTCACAACAATTATATGTATAAAAAATAGTCGTACTTCTTCTGTAAAATTATCTTCAACACTTTCGAATGCACAGGAATCTTTAATTGCGAAAAATAAACTTGCACATACAGGAATTATCAAAGAAAAAGGTGAGACTCAATTTGCATTTACTGCAAGTCAAAAAAATCAATTTACCGAAGTTTATAATGAAAATCAAAGTACTGCTCTTGTTATTCGTGTAAAGTTTAATCCAACTGTATCTCAAAAAGAACTACTCACAACCGGCACCGAGCTTCCTTTTAATTTTGGAATCCTGTATTCAGATGATTTTGACAAAAATGGAAAACTAAAAGAACCGCTTAATTCAAAAATCAGTGTGTATGCAGATCTTTCTAAAAAACTGTCTTATCAGGACAATGAACCGGTAACAATAGATTTTTCTATGGCAATTCCAAAATCTGAGCATTTTGAGAATTTTTTACCAGTGGGATTTTTTGTAAGTTCAAATGTAGCCTGTCAGATTTTAAGTGCATGCGCTGCACCTGCTTTAATTGGCTTTGACCTTACCCAAGAAATCTGCTTTTATGGTTTTTCTTCAAACGGAGGAATTGTAAATTTTTTGAATACTTCTGTAGACTTTTCGGGTGCTTCACTTGCATTCCCTGTTCAAAATACACTCAATGCAAATATGCCTCAGTATGTAATTACCTTAAATGATGCTGAAGAACTAAAAGGTAAAACTGCCAAACTGAGTATTGGCGGTGAAAAGCTTTATATTAAAAATTCAAAAAATGTTTCAAAACTTGAGTTTCCTTCGGCTTCATTAAAAAGTCCATTCAGCAATGCAGAGTTTTCGGAAAATGCAGAATGCATAAAAGCGTTGTTACTCCAAAGCATTCCATTTAAAACAGACGAACAATATCCTCAGACAGAAACTTCAGTTTATAAAGCAGTGCGCACAGACCCGGGCCTCATTCTTAATTACAATCAGAAAAACTGGCGTGTTAAGGAATATGAAGTTTTTGAGTGGGACAGATATCCGGGCATTCTTTTATTTGATATTTTAAATTACGATATTCAGAATGATTTTTTCCGCCGCCTGGCTTATTTTGTAGAAAAGCGGGGTTATAAAGGTAAGCTCTGGAGTGATGAAGTTCTTGCAGACAAGCACGGCTACAATGCTCACGATTATTCTGCAGAATCTCTGGCAGCCTTTTTCAATAAAGCAACAGAGGAAAACTTTCCATTAAATAATGCAGAACAGACTCTTAAAAAAATCCTTATTGTAAACGGTCTTTTAATTCCGGATGGCAATATGGTAAAAGCAGGCGAGGGAGGTCTTGTTTCAATTTCACGTGAATCTGATGCAGCTCTTCGTTCTAAGCTTTTAGCACATGAAGCCTGGCACACACTGTTCTTCCGTGATGAAGAATTCCGTAATTTTGTTGCTGCAGTTTATTATACCTTTGATCCCGATTCACGCCAGTTCCTGTTGGACTTTTTTGAATCTCAATCTGGACTTGGTTACGATATTGAAGATGAGTATTTAATGCATAATGAATTTATGGCATATATATTGCAGCAAAGTATTAAGTATGTTCCTGAATATTTTGTGGGTAGAGCAAACCTGTATTCTGTACGTGTATTTACACCAAAACTTGCACAGTATGTTCGTGAAACTAATGCAAAAGGTTTTGAAGATGCTGCAGTAATTTTAAATGATTATATTCTTGATGTTTATGGAATAAGTGGTGGAAATGTTGCACTTATTAATCGTTAATCAAGAACATGCGGGCTGCTTCCAAAGTTGTTGGAGGTCCATGACCAGGCATCAGAATCATTCCTTCCTGCTGAGAAAAAATATTATTTTCGATATTTGTTCTTAAAATGAATTCAGAATAGCTTGAGTTTGTACTTCCCATTGACCCTGCAAAAAGAACGTCTCCTGTAAAGAGTACATTTCCAATTCCATAAACAACAGAATCTGCTGTATGACCAGGGATTGTCATATAACGAACATTCATTTTTGCGACACGAATTTTTCCATCACCCATAAGGACATTAGTGTCGTTTTTTGCAACTTCCCAATCGGCTGCATATATTTTAGGATTATAAATTTTTCGCAGTGTTTTAATTCCATCTACATGACTTCCATGATTATGTGTAATAAGTACTGCAGTTAATTTAAGATTATCGTTTTCTATTTGAGAAATAATTCCTTCTGTAATTTTTCCGGGATCAATGATAATTGCTTCTTTTGCTTTTTCATTTACAACAACATAACAGTTTGAAAAGCCTTTGAGGTTTAAGTGAAAATAAATTTTCATTTTCCACCTCCCTGCAAATCTTCTTGAGTATCTTTTTCTCCTTTTTGTAAAGCACTTCCTTTTTTGTCAAATAAGGCTTCGCGTGTGTTAGACATTTTAAATGAAACATTTGTTCTTTGTGAATCATAAAAGAGAGTATGTTTAAGATTACAGTTTTGCATAGATGTATCAACAAGTGAAGCTAGTATAAATCTTGAATTAAAAAGATCAGAATCATCAAAGGAAGACTGATATGCTTTAATGCCATTGAAATTATCTTGTATCATATCGCTGGAAGTAAAAAGTGTATGAAAGAATGTGCTGCCCGAAAATGAAGTGAACATAGAGTTTGATTTAAAAAATGAACAGTCATTAAATACTGCAAAATCAAAAATGCACATATGTGTTAAAACATTTTCTGCGTGAATATTCGTAAAGGTGCAGTGATGAAAATTGCAGCCATAGAATTCTTTATTTGAAAAATCAATATTCTGAAATATTAAACCATTTGCACAAAGTCCAATTATTTTATTATGAGTTGAAATGTAGTTGTAGACATCCTGCTTAAGTTTTCCAGGATCTGGAATGTGGTCAAGACAATAGTTTTTTTCTTCTGTAAGATTGCCGTTTTCATCAAAGGTTGAAAGTGCATTGTTTCGGCAGTGTCTTACAAGACAAGGGTTTTCTGTAAACATATCTCTTTTATTTTATAGTGAAAAGGTGTATCATTCAACTATGATTTGCTGGAAATGTAAAAAAGAAATTTCTATTGAAAAACCGGTTCGCAGCGATGAATGTCCGCTTTGTCATGCAGATTTGCATGTTTGCAAGGCTTGCGATTTTTACGAAAATGGGGCACATAATAATTGCCGTGAAAGCTCTGCAGAATTTGTAAATGATAAAGAAAGAGGAAACTTCTGCGATTACTTTAGGGTGAAGAAAGATTGTGTCGCAATCTCTAATGCAGAAAAAGCCCGTAACGCATTCAACGCACTTTTTGGAGACTGATTTTTTATATGACTGATTTTGTATTCATAGACAGCGGAGTAGGCGGTATTCCTTATATGACAGCGCTTTTACAAAAGGCACCAGATGCCTCTTGTGTCTATGTAGCAGACAACGCAAATTTTCCTTATGGTGAAAAATCTCACGATGAAGTTGTAAATTGTGTTGTTTCTGTAGTTCAAAAAATCTGTGATAATTTTGAGCCTGACGTTATTGTCCTTGCCTGTAATACAATTTCTGTAAATGCGCTTGAAACTCTCCGTCAAAAGTTTTCAAAGGTTAAATTTGTAGGAACTGTTCCGGCCATTAAGCTTGCTGCTTCTGTTTCAAAGAAGAAACGTATTGGTTTAATTGCTTCAAACTCTACCTGTGAAAATCCTTATAATATAGAATTAAAAAATAAATTTGCCGCAGACTGTGAACTTATTATGCGAGCAGATGCAGAATTGATTTCTTTTATAGAAGAAAACGGTTTTACAGCATCAGACACAGAACTTGAAAATGCAGTTCACCCTGCAATTGAATTTTTTGCAGAACAAAACTGTGATGTTATTGTTTTGGGGTGCACACACTTTTTGAATATAAAGCAGGTGTTTGAAAAGGTAGCCCTTCGACAAGCTCAGGGACCTCATTGTACTCAGGGAGCGCAACCAATTAAGATTATTGATTCTGTTGATGGAGTAGTGCGACATACTCTGGATGTTGGCGGGGTTTTAGGGGCAGAGCACTTGAAAACTCGAGCCCAAGCTTCTTTATATATAACCGGGGAAACTAATTCTTCATACAAAACTATTTGTGAACGTTATAAAATTAACTTTGGTGGAAAAATTTAAACTTTTTTCAGTAAAAATTCATAAAATTTTATTTATTTATAGGTGAAAAACCCTACTTTTCCTAAAAAAATCAAATAAAATTCCTAAATTATTATATTCAAAAATGCTCAATAACGATTTATTATCTAACCATAAATAAAAACATCTATTAGGAGGAAATTTAGATGAAAAAATTATTTACTGTTGTTGCTCTTCTTTTGTGTGCAACATGTTTGTTCTCTGCTACAAAGAAGACAAGCAAGAAGACCACAAAATCTTCTACAATTAAGATTGGTATTGTAAACAATCCACCTTCAGAATCTGGATATCGTGCTGCTAACGTAAAGGATTTTGAATCTGTATTCACAGCTGCTAAAGGCTATGAAGTAAAGACTTTCTACAGCCTTAAGAACGATGAACAGCTTGATGCTGCTGCTTCTATGATCAATGATGGTGTTGACTACCTTCTTATTTCTGGTGCTGCTAGAGCAGGATGGGCTTCTACATTGCGTAAGGCAAAGGCTGCTGGTATTAAAGTATTCCTTTTTGACCGCTTCCTTGACATTTCTGATGATCTTTATGAAGCTGCCGTAATTTCTGATATGGCTAAAGAAGGTGAAACAGCTGTTGCTTGGCTCAAGGCTCAGAAACTTCCTGAATACAAAGTAATCCATATTCAGGGTGCTATGGGATCTGACGCTCAGATTGGACGTACAGGTGCTTTGGATGCTGAATTTGCTGCTGGAACAATGGTAAAAGTTGCTCAGCAGACAGCTACATGGGACGAAGCTGAAGCAAAGAAGATTGTTGAAGCTGTTATCAACTCTGGAAAAGATTTCAACGTAATCTATGCTGAAAACGACGGTATGGCTAAGGGTGCTGTTGCTGCTCTTGATGAAGCTGGTATTACACACGGTGTAAACGGTAAAGTAGTAGTAATGGGATTCGACTGCAAC
>JAFZWX010000010.1 GCA_017617145.1 Treponema sp.
CGGAGCAGAACAGAAAGAATCACCTGTATGAACACCAACAGCATCAATGTTTTCAATAAAACAAATTGCAATCATCTGGTTCTTGGAATCGCGAACAACTTCAACTTCAAGCTCTTCCCAACCAAGAATTGACTCTTCAATCAAACACTGGTGAGTCATAGAAAGATCAAGACCGTTAGCAACAATAGTACGAAGCTCTTCAACATTGTAGCAGAATCCACCGCCCTGACCGCCCATAGTATAAGCAGGTCTTACTACAAGTGGGAAGCCTATTTCTTCAGCAATCTTTTCAGCACCTTCTACAGTATGACAAATGCCGGAACGAGGAGTTTCAATTCCAAGACTCTTCATTGTCTCCTTAAAAATCTCACGGTCTTCACCACGTTCAATAGCATCAAGATTTACACCAATAACCTTTACACCATATTTATCAAGAACGCCGGCCTTATTAAGCTCGCAGGCCATATTCAAACCAGTCTGTCCACCAAGATTAGGAAGCAGCGCATCAGGACGTTCCTTTTCAATAATCTGCGAAAGTCGTTCAACATTAAGCGGCTCAATATAAGTAGCATCCGCCATAACCGGGTCAGTCATAATAGTAGCAGGGTTTGAGTTTACCAAAACAATCTTGTATCCCTGTTCGCGCAAAGCCTTACAAGCCTGAGTTCCCGAATAGTCAAATTCACAAGCCTGTCCAATAACAATCGGCCCCGAACCAATAATCAAAACTTTGTTGATGTCTGTCCTTTTCATATATGTTTACACTCCTATAATAACCTGTGTCATAAAGGAGGGGAAAGCCTTCCCCTCGCTCGCACTTCGTTGCTCGCTACCCCTTCTAACGGGGGACACCCCCGTAACGCCCCCGAAGGTATAAAAAAAGCGAGCCCTTAAAAAGACTCGCCATTGAATTCATATAAAAATAGTATGAACTGTTTTATAAATCTTGAGAATCATTGTGTCAAAGCATTCATCAGTTTTCATACTGAAAACATATATTATCAAAAAACGGGATTTTATGCTAGTAGGTTATTTTTTTCATTCATTAAAAAAATTCCCATCTCCCCGGTTTTAGTATTATATTTATATATATAATCTCATGGAGGCTCCAACATGCCAGACAACACACTACAAATAAACCAAGCCCTTTCTCTTACAGACCAGCTTATAGGCTGCCTTGACGATGCAGAACGACAACTTTCTTCGGCACGCAACTGGGGTTTTCTTGATGTTCTTGGGGGCGGATTGATTACAGACCTTATAAAGCATTCAAAGCTTCAAAACGCAAAAAATTCTATGGAACATGTGAATTACATTATGCAGCAGCTCCAGCAGGTTTTAGGCAGCATCAGCATTCCGGGGGACTACCGCATGGAAATTGGTGGCTTTGCGACCTTTGCAGATTTCTTTTTTGATAGCGGGATTGTAGACATTTACATGACTGCAAAAATAATGAACAGTCTGACAGAAGTTAAAAAACTGAAAGAACGCGCCTATGAATTAAAACGTAGGCTTGAAGGAATAAGATAATATATGACAGCAGAAGAATTGTGGAAAAAATCTGGTCTCACGGGTAAATATGATGTATGGTCGTTTGGAGATAAGGCAGATGAACTTGCTGCTTTAGTAAAAAACGGCATAAAGACAGCAACCTGTTCGGCACTTGTTTTTTATGAACTTGAAAATGAGCCATTACCGCAAGTGGGAAATTATAGTATAATCCTTGATTCAAACAACAATGCGGTTTGCATTATAAAAACCACAAAAGTTTATATAACAACTTTTGATTCCGTTACCGAAGAACACGCATATAAAGAAGGCGAAGGAGATCGTTCCCTAAAATATTGGCAAAAAGTTCATAAAGAATTCTTTACAAATGAGTTAGCCCAAATTAATCAGAAATTTGATAAAAAGATGAAATTGGTTTGCGAAGAATTTTGTTCAATTTTCTGACACTTTTTTTATATATTTTTGGGGAAAATGCGTTATAATTAAAGCAATGGTCGCCTGTCGTGCGGCCTTCCTCAGGAGGTCAAAATGGCTTGTTTTACTGTTCCAGCTGCAGAGGCAATAATTACTACTGTGGCACAGAAAATTATTAAATCTAAAGAAAAGAATCAGACTGTAGATGCTTCAAAAAATACAACAGATGTTGCAGCTCCAAAAATTCCTTTTTCTACAAAAATCGGATGGCTTAATAAAATGCTCTGGGGAGGTTCTGCTCTTCTTGCTTTTGAACATGTATGGCATGGCGAAGTTGTTCCGTTTTTCCCATTCCTTACTGCTGTAGAAAACGGCGAGGCCAGCGAAATGCTTCACGAAATGGCAACTGCAGGAGTTAGCATGGCGCTGCTTGTAACTGCTGTTTGGGGAATTATGGTTGGTGTTGTATCGCTTTGGGAAAGACGTCCTAAAAACGAAAGCTCTGCTACTCTTGCAGGAGGCTTGGCATGACACTCTTGACAACAGTTTTTGCTGCAATTATCTGCACGGTAATCTGGTATAAAAACGAAAACGCACGCGCACTCAAAGTTGGAACTCTTGTTCTGATGTATTGGGGTGCTTCACTCATGTGGCTCATTGATGCAATTTTTGCTTATGCCGATGAAGGCGCCGACTCTTTTGTTCCCGCTCCTCTTGATATGCTCAACGACTTTTACCTTGGACTTTCGGTTGTTGCACTTGGCTTGATTATCTGGCTTGTTGTACTTTTTGTAAAAGATCCAAAGGGCGTTGTAAAAAGCGTATTGTTTAAGAAAAACTAGTGACCCTTCAAACTTTTTTCCAACATAATCCTAAGGTTGCCGTTGCTTTTTCTGGCGGCACCGATTCTGCATTTCTTTTGTATGCTGCGCGCCAGTATGCAAAAGACGTGCATGCTTATTATGTTCGTTCTGCCTTTCAGCCCCAATTTGAATACAATGATGCCGTTGAACTTGCAAAACATCTTGATGTTTCTTTGACTGTTATTCAGGCTGATGTTTTGTCGTCACCGGTTGTTACTGAAAATCCGCCAGACAGATGTTATCATTGTAAAAAGGTGATTTTTTCTAAGATAGTTGAAGCTGCCACACACGACGGATTTCTGGTTTTGTTAGACGGAACTAACGCAAGCGATGATGCTTCTGACCGCCCAGGCATGAAGGCTTTACAGGAGCTTAAGGTTTTATCGCCTCTAAGGGAATGCGGATTAACTAAAAATCAGATACGGGAGCTTTCAAAAGAAGCAGGTCTTTTTACCTGGAATAAACCTGCATATGCCTGCCTTGCAACTCGTATTCCAACAGGCTGTACAATTACAGCCGAGCACCTTTCGAAAACAGAACGCGCCGAAAAATTTTTAATGTCTCTTGGATTTTCAGATTTTCGTGTGAGGATGATTGTGGAGGGTAATGGTTCGGCAAACACACCACGGCCCCGTGAACACGCCCGCCTGCAAATAAAAAAATCACAGCTGCCACTTCTTATTGAAAACCGGGAACAAATCATATTACAATTAAAAAAAGATTACGACTCTGTTCTATTTGATCTGGAGACACGCGATGAATAACGAAATTACAAAGCTTTTGCAGGGAGTAAAAGACGGAACTGTTTCTGTAGAAGAAGCTCTGCTCGCGCTAAAAAAAGAACCTTTCAAAGACATAGATTTTGCCAAAATTGATTTTCATCGGAAGCTTCGCCAGGGCACTGCAGAAATTATTTATGGTGCTGGGAAAACTTCGGAACAGATTATTGGAATAGTCCGCACAATGCTCGACGGCGGACAGAAAACAATTTTGATAACCAGAATGGATGAGCAGAAAGCAAGCGAAGTTGAAACTGCAGTTGGTGCGCTCGGAAAGTTTGATTACCACAAGGATGCACGCCTTGCAATTGTTGGTGAACTACCTGCCCCGGACGGTCTTGGAAAAATTGTAGTTGCAACCGGTGGCACAAGCGACATTCCTGTTGCCGAAGAAGCCGCTCTTACAGCCCAGGCACTTGGTAATGAAGTAGTTCGACTTTATGATGTTGGTGTTGCCGGACTTCACCGCCTGCTTTCTCATTTAGACGAAGTGATGAGTGCTTCGGTTATAATTGCAATTGCCGGAATGGAAGGCGCACTTGCCAGCGTAATAGGTGGTCTTGCCGACTGTCCTGTAATTGCAGTTCCAACAAGCGTTGGTTATGGCGCCGCTTTTGAAGGCTTGAGTGCACTTTTGAGCATGCTCAATTCCTGTGCCAGCGGAGTTAGTGTAGTAAATATAGATAACGGTTTTGGAGCTGGATACCAGGCTAGTCAAATTAACCATATGCGTGAAAGATTGTCGGGTCAAGCCCGACAATGACAGTTGGTTGTCATTCCCGAGAATGAAAGTTTGTCGTCATTCCCGGGCTTGAAAGTTAGTTGTCATTCCCGGGCTTGACCCGGGAATCTCTCTTTTGGAGGAAAAATGAAAACAATATACCTTGACCTACAGATGGGCGCAGCCGGCGACATGCTTAGCGCTGCCCTTTTTGAACTTTTGAATGATGAACAGAAAACAGAATTTTTACATAAAATAAATGATGCCGGCATTCCTGGTGTTGAAGTTTCGATTGAGCCTTCTGTAAAATGTGGAATTGCCGGAACGCATTTTAAAGTTACGGTGAATGGTGAAGAAGAAGGTGAGCATGAACATCATCATGAGCACGACCCTTCGAGAACCTCAGGGACCGCGGAGCACAAACATGAGCATCATCATCACCACTCATCTTTACACGACATTGAACATCTTATAGAACATCTGCAGGTTTCTGAATTTGTAAAGGAACAAGTTCTAGAAGTATATAATCTTATAGCCCAGGCCGAAAGTCACGCGCACGGAAAGCCTGTAACAGATATTCATTTTCACGAAGTCGGAACAATGGACGCAGTGGCAGACATTACAGCAACCTGCCTTCTTATAGAACTACTCGCTCCGGAAAAAATCCTTGCTTCACCTGTAAATGTTGGAAGCGGACAGGTTCATTGTGCACACGGGATTCTTCCTGTCCCGGCACCTGCTACTGCTTTTTTACTACAGGGAATTCCAACCTACAACAATCAAATTACAGGCGAGCTTTGTACTCCAACTGGCGCTGCCCTGCTCAAGCATTTTGTAAATTCTTTTGGAAACATGCCGGCCATTACAACACAGAGCATTGGCTATGGCATGGGACAAAAAGATTTTGAAGCCGCAAATTGTGTTCGGGCAATGTTGGGCGAATCTAACACAAACTACCATTCGATAGTTGAGTTTACCTGTAATCTGGATGATATAAGCGCAGAAAAAATTGGTTTTGCAATTGAACAGCTTTTCGAAGCAGGCGCTGTCGAAGCCTACACCATCCCTGTAACAATGAAAAAATCGCGCCCGGGAAATCTTCTTTGTGTAATGTGCAAAGAACAAGACAAATCTAAAATCCTTGAAACAATTTTTAAGCACACCACAACACTAGGCGTTCGCGAAAATATAAGCAACCGGTACACACTTGAACGAACAATAGAAACTATTGAAACAAAATTTGGTCCTATTTCAGTAAAAAAATCTACAGGTTTTGGAGTAACCAGACAAAAAGTTGAATACGAAGACCTGGCTCGAATTGCACGAGAAACAGGAAAAAGCATAGAAGAAATTGAACGCAACATCTGACAAACTTAAAACAAAACTAATTTCTCTTGCAAACAAATACGAGGTTATTTCCTTTTGCGGCGAAGATCCTTCGCAATTTTTGCATTGGTACAAAAAAGGAACTGCAAACATTGAACTTGCCTCTTTTATTGCAGCTATGCTTGCCTTTGGAAACCGAAAACAATTTATACCGAAAATTCAACAGATCTTACAAACAGCCGACAAATCTGCTGGAAGTATTTCTATTTGGTTACAAAACAAAACTTATAAATCCGTTTTTGAGCGTGGTTCAAAAAAGTACTACCGCTTTTATTCCTACGACGATATGCAAATTTTCTTTGACGAACTGGCCGACTTACTAAAAAAACATAACTCAATCGGAAGTTATTTTCATGAACAGTGGAATAAATTTCAGAAAATTATGCAACCACAAGAACTTCCTCACCTTGCAGACATTATCAGTCAAAGCTTTCCAAAAAGCCGCATTGTCCCAAAGGGCAAAACTTCTGCCAACAAACGACTGCACATGTTCCTGCGCTGGATGGTACGCCAAAATTCTCCAGTAGACCTTGGGCTTTGGGCTTGGTATCCACAATCTGCCCTTCTGATTCCACTAGACATTCATGTTATGCAGGAAGCACAAAAACTTGGGTTACTACCTTCAAAAGTAACAGCATCACGCAAGACAGCAATAGAGCTCACAAAGAAAATGGAAGAAGTTTTTCCGGGAGATCCATCACGCGCAGATTATGCATTATTTGGTTTAGGAGTAGACGGGGGTGTTACGGGGGTGTCCCCCGTTAGAAGGGGTAGCGGAAAACCGCAGGTTTGAAGCGAGGGGGAGACTTCCCCCACCTTCCTATGATACAATAATAACAGGAGACACAAATGCTAGATAACATCCCTCGTTTTGACATGGCTAAAAAACCTATGAAGCAGCATCTTTTACCGCTGGCCTGGCTGCTTTCTTTTCCCGACGTAATTTCACACAAAAACAAACTTACAAAAATTAATATGAAGGGTATTAAACCTCCGTACCTTCTTCTTTGCAATCACAACGCTTTTATGGATTTCAAAGTTGCAACTAAGGCAATTTTTCCTCACCGCGCAAATTATGTTGTTGCAATTGATGGATTTTGGAAACGCGAATGGTTACTCCGACTTATTGGTTGTATCTGCAAACGAAAATTTACAAATGATATTACACTTGTTCGTCAGCTTAAATATGTAATTGACAGAGGAAGCATTGCTGTTATTTATCCGGAAGCACGTTATTCTCTTTGTGGTACAACAGCAGTTTTACCTGAATCTCTTGGTAAACTTGTAAAAATCCTTAAGGTACCTGTTGTAACTCTTATCTGTCATGGACATCATGTAAATTCGCCGTTCTGGAATTTACCTGATCACAAAGTGAAAGGTACACAAGCTACTATGAAATGTCTTTTTACCGCCGAACAGGTTGCAGAACTTAATTACAAAGACATTATGAAAGGTATTGAACAAGAATTTATTTACGACGATTTTAAATGGCAGAAAGAAAATAACATAAAAATTACTTACCCACAGCGTGCAAAAGGTTTACATAAAGTTTTATACAAATGCCCAGCATGTAAAACTGAATACAAAATGAGCTCTAACGGAATAATTCTCAAATGCAACTGTTGTGGAAAAGAATGGGAAATGTCTGAGCTTGGAGAACTTTCTGCAAAAGCGGGTACAGGAACAGAACAATCAGTTACAGAGTTTTCGCATATTCCAGACTGGTACGAATGGGAACGATCAGAAGTCCGCAAAGAAATAGAAGCAGGAACATATAGCTGGTCTGGACAGGCGCAGGTAGATGCACTTCCAAATGCCGACCGCTACATTGATATTGGAATGGCAACTCTTACACATGATATGAACGGTTTTACTCTTACTGGTGAGTATCAGGGTCAAACTTACGAAGTTAAGCTTCCTGCTGTTTCACAATATTCAGTTCACATAGAATATGACTACCTTGGTAAAAAAACAGATTGCGTAGATTTAAATACTATTAATGACACTCTGTATGTTTACCCTGCAGGCACAGATTTTTCAGTTACCAAAATGTCTCTTGCAACAGAAGAACTTTATAAATATTTAAACCGATAATATGCTTCCAGGTGCTTCTACCTGTGCATTTTGAGCAGCACACCAGGTTCCTTTTTGAAGTGCTTTTGTCATATCTTTTGTCTTTAGATATTCATATAAAAAACCAGCATTAAAGCTGTCTCCACAGGCTGTTGTATTTACAGGTTCGACCTTTAACGAAGGACATTCGAAAAATTCTCCATTTTTAGCTGCCAATGTTGAATTGCAACCGCGGGTTATTACTATAATGTTTTTATATTCTTTACTTTTTTGACAGATATTTTGTGGAGAAGCTTCTATATTAAAAGTTGCTTTAAATTCTTCATCATTAATTTTGACAATTGAAGGAACAGATGTTTTTAAGGTTGTTAGAAGTTCGTTACCTATAAAATCTGCCAAAACTGTTTTTCCTTTGTCTAAAGCAATACCGCATATTACTGCATAAATATCTGGTGACCATTTTCCCTGGCGACTTCCTGCAAGCAAAAGTGCATCGCATTCTTCAAGTTTTTCCGATATTAATTTTAATAACTTAATCTCGCTATTTGAAAAATCTTCTAAAGGCTGTGGTTCGCCTACTACCAGCTCTGTTGTTGTCTTTTTATTTGTATCCAGCAAAGTCCAGCATTCACGGATTTTTCCTGGTGTTTCTACAAAAGAAAGGCCGAGTCCATCCTTTTCTGCAAGCTCTACAAATTCTGTTAAATTTTGTTTTCCAAGAGGACAAATTGTAATAACGCTGTCTTTTTCTAATTGTGAAATTACTCTTGCAGAATTAACTGCTTTTCCCGAAGCATAAAGTCCATAATGCTTTGCTCTGTTTACTTGCTCCAGGGTAAGATTTTCAAAAACCACCGTTCTTTGATAAGTTGCACTCATGCATACACAAAGAATTTTCTTCTTCATAGACATCCTCTAATCTATAAAATATAGAGCATTGTTGGATTGTTCAACAGGTACTGCCGTAAAACCGATTTTTTCTTTTTGTTCATCAGACAAATCATCAGCTAATTCTTTGTTTGCCTGATTCATTGCCTGTGTAGTTACAAGAATAGATTTTTCATATATCTTTGTTGCAGCTTCTGTTTTAATTGCAATATCAATATCATTCGAAAGAGAAACCTCTGTCATACGCGAAAGATTTCCTGCTGTACCTAAAACAATATTTCCGTAATGAACGCCAACTCCAATTTTAATTGCGGGTAAACGCTGCATTATTAATTCCTGTCGCAGCTTTACCATTTCCTGCTGCATTTGTATAGAACAGCGTATTGCACTCAGAGCACCATTAGGAAAAATTGCAATAATTCCGTCACCTAAATATTTTTCTATGATTCCTCCATTTTGGCGAATATATGGAGCAACCCTTTGCAAATAAATGTTCAGTAATTTGAATATTTCGAAGGCGGTAAGCTTTTCGGAAGTTGCAGTAAAATTTCTTACGTCTGCAGATATAACTGCCAGTTTTAATACTTTATATTCTCCGGGTTTTACTTCTGTAACATCGTTTTTTTCAAGCAGTTCAAGAATTTCTTTTGGTACAAAGCGATAATAAGATTTGTTAGTTATACCTAAATCTTTGTTTAATTCAACAACTTTTTGATACTTTTTGTCCTGCACGTAAGCAAGAATTACAATTTGAATAAACGCATAAACTACAAAAGAAAGCCCAAGCAAATCTACATCGCCAAAGAATGATTTCTGATTAATTACAAGAATATCATTTATTACACCTATTGCAATTATAATAAGCGAAACAATTGCCATTATGCTTATAAAATCTTTGTCTTTAATAATTCTGATAAAAAACAAAACAATGCTTATTCCTATAATCAAAAACATATAAACCTGCATAACAGGAACAAGGCGATTAGCTATGGAAACAGGCAGACACAGATCCAGTACTAAAAACAAAAGGGATGGAGCCGCTAAAATTTTAACAGGAATATGATGAAAGATTTTTTTATTTAACAAATCAAAATACATAATCTGACCGGCAGGAGTCAAAAATAATGCAAAATATTCTATCCGTACCATCGCAGAAAATGGAATTGCAGGAATAAAGGTTTTTATTAAAGGACACACAGAAGTTATAACCCTGGTAAATATTCCAAATATTAAAATTCCAAGATAAAGACTTGTTTTTTCTTTTCTAAAAAGCGCTAGAGCAAGACAGTAAAGAATCATAATAAAAAGAATTCCAGAAAAAATTCCGTAACTACAAAGCTCTTTATTATGAATAGAATCAAATACTTTAAGCTCACTTAACCAGAAAATACCTCGAATACCTCCCTTTCGATAAAAGTTGTTCGAAGCATAAACTGTAATCAGCGCAGTTCCATTTTCATCAGAAGTAAAAACTGCTTTATCATAAAACTGTTCCGCCTTTGTTTTTTTCCAATCAACATCAGGTTCACCGGAACTGAAAATTACCTGCTCGCCACAAAGAACTGTAAAAGCCGTATAGCAAAACTTAAAAACAGGGAAAGCATATTCTGTTTCTGGATTTAAATTTGTAAGCATAATTCTGTAAGTTCCAGAACCTTTTCCTTTTTTGGTAATTGCTTTAATTTCATCAGACAAATCATATTTATTCCAGGCGAGTGGAACCTCAACTACTGCATCAGGGACAGTTTGCATATCTGTTGGCGAAACAAATTTTCCCCAGTAAAAATCCCATTTTGTATTTATTGAAACCTGTTTTGTTTTAAGAATATCTGGATTTTCTATTTTGTAAGTTGTATTTTGTGCTGCGAGAACATGAGGGGCGTGCGTGGTTCCAAATAGAACCAACAAGAAAACGACGGCATTTTTATAAACTTTACAGCTAAATCCTTTCATTTTTCATCACCTCATAAAGCTGCAAAGGTTTTTCTTTTCCTTTAACAAAGATTTCTTCAAGTTTTACAAACTCTATTCCCAAGTCTTTTATTTCTTCACCATTTAATTCCACAAGATTGTTTTCAATTTCTTGAGATATAAGTATCGGCTTTTTTAATTTTTCGCAAACAGATTCAATTCGTGCTGCAGTATTTACCGTATCAGAAATTACTGTATCATCAAGACGGTTTTCTTCTCCTACAGTACCAATTATCATTTTTCCATAATTAAGCCCAATCCATGACTTTATTGAATGCTCTTCATAAGAAAAATCCCGTTCTATTTCGAAAGCTGCTTTTATAGCATCAAGTTCCGATTTTGGGAACAACGCCATGAATCCACCACTTAAGATTTTTGAAACGAAGCCATTATGATTTTGAATAACAGGCATAACCTTTTTTAAATATTCTGTAAAAACAACAAAATGTTCGTTGAGGCTTTCTTGTTCGTGGCCAGCCGCTTCCTCTTCGCAAACAATCGTGACTTTACAAAACATAATTGTCATTGTAATTTCCTGATAGTCGCCTGCGTTTGTATTTATAACCGAATCCTTATTTAAAAGTTCAATAAATTCACGGGGAACAAATCTAAAATAGGCTTCGTTCAAGAGCTGTAATTTATTGCTTGATTCAAGTGTCTGTTTATAAATATCATTTTGAATTTTTACAAACATCAAAATTTGAATTACAACAAAAACAACAAGAAAGAACGGTAAAAGAGAAACTGTAAATCCACGGGCCCCTTTTGAAATTAAAACATCTATAAGAGCACCGATTATTACAAAAAGATAGCTTAGGAAATTATAAAAGGCATATCTCTTTTTAGAAATCAGATTATAAATACTAAACGCAAGTACATAAATACAAACCAGAATCATTGAATACTGAAGAACAGGAATAAATCGATTTGTGTAATATGCAGGTAATAATAATGAGGCCCAGCCAAGTAAGAAAACTGCCATTATAAGAATGTTTTTAAAAAGCTTAAGTCTTTTTGTAGGATAAATTGCATGAAGCATCTGGGTAACGCAAACTGGAACTACCCACATTGCAAGATATTCAATTTTGAATTTTATTTCGGCAGGTAAATCAGGAATAATTATTGAAAGCAGGCACAGACCGTTTGTTGAGATTCGCAACGCAAGTACAATGGAAGTAAGCCCCAAATATAAATATTCTTTTCGATTACGATTAATTATAAACTGAAACAAACACAAAAGCCCTATAAAAATCAAAGCACCGCAAATTACAGCATACAAAGAAATATAGGAGTTATTTGAAAAGATTTCTGCAGGTCCAAAAAAAACCGTATCATTCAAACCCGATTTTCTGTAAAAATAATTTGCAATAAAATAAATGATTTCTGCATAACCATTACTGTCGGGATAAAACTCAAAGGATATTGGCTGAATGATTGAGTGTGAACCGCTTTCCGGCTGTTTTTTTAATATTTCAAACGGGTCTCCAACCTGAACAAAAAGTTTTCTGTTTACATAAACTGCACAGGAAGTTTTAGGTGAATCCTTTTGTAAGATTGCATATTTTTTAGAAGGATCAAGACCCGAAATAACTGTGCGGTAACAGCCGTATTTCACTTTGTTAGGATTATCTAACAGATTATTCCAATATCCTGTTGAAGAAATTTCAAAATCGGGGAGCTTGTTAGCATCAACTAACTCAAAAACCTGCTGTGGACTTTTTTGAACAAAAAGCTGCCAGTTTTCAAGCTGCTGCATGGAGGTAGCTGAAAAAATGCAAATTAAATTGAAAAGAAACAAATATGTTATAACTATAAACTTTTTTGTTTTCAAAGGAGCTCCGGGAGTATCTGTTTTGTTCGTATATAATTATAACATATTTTTTTGAATTCTGTTACACAATAATAACAGCTTAATCAGTTGCAAGCGGATTTGATACTATAACTTCAAACTTAAAATCACTAATAATTACTTCGTCATCTACAGCACTATTTTCATAATTAAAATCAAACCATAAATCATCATAATTATCTGTTGTTGGATTTTCTTTGATTTTTATTTTAAAAACTTCACTGAAATATCCATTATTTAATGTTAGAATATGCCAATCGTAGCCAAGTTCAAACCATTCATCTTTACAGTCTACTAATACAATACCACAACCACCATTAAAATCTTTTGACACTTTTCCAGAAAATGCAACTGTTATAGTGTCTCCTTTTTTTGGCAAAGCCATTTGAGGCGCAAGGACAGAAACAGGCAGGGTTCCATTATAATTATATCCATCCTTTCCTTTTGTAGAATCATAAACATTTTTAGAATAATAAATTCCCCATTTTGCCCATAGCTCTATATTATTATTTGTTCCACCTGGAATTTTTGTTACAGGATTTCCTTGTAATTGTGGATTATCATACCAGCCAAAAAGTTTATGTTCTTTAAGTAATCTGTGTACTCCTTCAAACAAATACATTTTTCCCAAATCAAGAACTTCATAATCTGTTCCTTTTGGATAGTAATCTTTGAAAGTATAGTTTTCCCAATGATATGTTATTTCTTCAAGTTCAATATCACGATAATAAAAATTTTCTATTGCAGGATTTTTTATATGTTCTTCCCCGTCAATTTTGTCTTTTGTACAGTTTACATTTATTACATTTTCATTATTGATAAAATATTCGTACCAGAATTCCATAGGCTGGGTTAGAGTTGTATATGTTGTGCCATCTTCACTTTCTTGGGTTAATATCTGATGCAAAACACTTCCATTTTCGTCTGCTAGAACTTCATACATACCTTTATATTTTTTTAAATCAGCTCCTTCAGAATAGAAACTTTCCATGGTGCCGTCTTCATTAAAAATCCAGATTTCTTCCCAGGTTGCACCTGGAGTACCTCGTTTATTGAATTTCCATTTTCCTATGAGATGTTCTTTAGTTCCGTTTTTTATTCTTGAATAATCATTAAATACAGGAGGATCAAATTCATATGTTGGTCCGCCCATTGCAGAAAAATCGCGGCGGTAACGACTGAACATCAACCTTTCTTTTGTTAATTCTCCTAGGGCATAATATATATTTAAGTTAAGATTCGGCTCTTCTTCTACATAATCCTCTTTAATATACTTATACCAATTTAAATTTATTAAAAGAGTAGCCCCGTGTTTTGCGTCATCTATAATTGAATAAGTACCTTTATCATATTCGATATCTTCTGGAGTTATACGAGAAATATCTATAGTTCCATCTTCGCAAAAAGTTACGATTTCATTTGCAAACAAATCCTGATTATAACCATAATTCCAGAACCAGGTTCCTAATATAAGTTCTTCGGAAGTTGGCTGGAGATCTGGTTTAGGACTATCTGCACAAGAAACACAGGCCAGAAGAATTGCAGATACACAAATTAATTTAACAAGTTTAAAAATATTTTTTTTCATAAAAAAAATCCTCTCTTACCATTACAATAAATGGAAAGAAAGGATTTTGCAAGTATCATTGTCGCGGTCCTTCGAGAGCCTCAGGAACCGCATGTCATTGTCGGGCGCGACCCGACAATCTCTTTTATGAATTAAACTCGCTAACCAGCTGACTTACTGTAGACTTGGCATCACCGTAAATCATGATTGTGTTGTCATTTGTAAAGAGTGGGTTTTCTACACCAGAGAATCCTGTACCCTTACCGCGCTTAAGAACAAATACTGTCTTTGCTTCGTGGGCATTTACAATTGGCATACCATAAAGTGGTGAGCTTTCGTCGTGAATAGCATCTGGGTTTACAACGTCGTTTGCACCAATGATGATTGCAACATCAATATTGCTCATCTGTGGGTTCATTTCGTCGCTTGTCTTAAGCTGTTCATAAGGAACATTTGCTTCGGCAAGAAGAACGTTCATATGACCAGGCATACGACCTGCAACCGGGTGAATTGCAAAGTTTACTTCGGCACCATTTGCTTCAAGCTTATCACAAAGTTCCTTTACAGCGTGCTGAGCCTGAGCAACAGCCATACCATAACCTGGAACAATTACAACACTCTTAGCAGCTTCCAGAATTACATAAGCATCTTCTACAGACATAGCCTTTGGTTCCTTAGCAGGACCATTTGCACCGGCTTTCTTTTTAGAACCACCAAAGCTCTTGAAAAGAAGGTTAGAGAACTTGCGGTTCATAGCCTTACACATAATCAAGGTAAGAATAAGACCAGAAGCACCTACAAGACATCCGGAAACTACAAGTACTGTGTTGTTGATTGCGAATCCGGCAAATGCAGCAGCAAGACCAGACAAAGCATTCAAGAATGAAATGATAACAGGCATATCACCACCACCAATTGGAATTACCATTGTGAATCCCAAAAGGAGGAAGGCAACTGTAGAAACTATAATTCCGATGAATTCAATATTTTCAAGACCAAAAGGATTGTTTGCTGTAAAGAAAGCATAAGCAACAATTCCAAGGAATCCTACAATACAAATGATCGCGTTGAGTGCATTCTTAAACGGAATTGCAACATTCTTTTTGAAAGCTTTTCCGCTAAGTTTACCCCAGGCTACAACAGAACCTGTAAAGGCAACGGCACCAATAGCAATTGTCAAACCAAGAGAAGCAGCTGTAAAGTAGTCTCCCTTAGGCTGGCAAACATACTGTGCAATAGCAACGAGCAAAGAAGAAAGACCTCCAAAACCGTTGAACAAAGCAACAAGCTGTGGCATTCCGGTCATTTCTACTTTCTTTGACCAGATAATTCCGATTACAGAACCAACGATGATTGCAGCAGCAATATAAACGTATCCGTTTTCAAGTGGATTTGAACTCCAAGAACCAATTACCTGCTTTTCGCAAAGAACTGTTACACAGGCAATAAGCATACCAACTGAAGAATAAAGATTTCCCTTGCGGGCTGTATCTGTTTTACCAAGCAGCTTAATACCGCGGATAAAGAAGATACAAGAAACCATGTATAAAATTTTAATTACTATATCAGACATCGCGCGCCACCCTATTTTTTAGAATCTTTTTTCTTGAACATGCCGAGCATTCTGTCTGTTACAAGGTATCCGCCCACAACGTTGATTGTAGCAAATACGATTGCAAGGAAACCAAGAACAAGTCCAACTTTTCCGCCAACACCTACAGCAGTAACTGTAATGGCACCAACAACTGTAATACCAGAAATTGCGTTTGTTCCAGAC
>JAFZWX010000083.1 GCA_017617145.1 Treponema sp.
GCCCCTGATAACTGTTTACATTCTGACCAATAAGCGTAATTTCGCGAACCTTAAGATTTTTAAGTACATCAAGCTCCTGAAGGATTTGTTCAACAGGGCGGCTTATTTCGCGACCACGGACATAAGGAACAATACAGTAAGTACAGAAGTTATTGCAGCCGTGCATGATTGGAACAAAAGTAGAAAAAGCACCAGGCTCTGCAGAAACAGCGGCAAACTGGTAGGCGCCCGAATCATCAGGCACTGCGGGAACAGGATCGCCTGAATTATCACCGCCTTCAACTGCTTCTATAATCTTTCCAAAATGATGTTTTGCATAAGTTCCCACAACAAAATCAACAAACGGCCAGCGTTCCTTAAAAGTTGGAAGAAGTCGTTCTGCCATACAGCCGGTCACAACAACAGTAAGAGGCTTTGCGCCATCCTTTACATAATCAACCGCTTCTTCTAAGAATTTTGTTTTAGCGTTAGTTCTTTTTTCGCGTACAGCCTTGAGCCCGTTTATCCATCCAAGCCGCCCTTCAATGCGCTCTTCTGCAGTCTTCCTGATTGAACAGGTATTCACAACAATTAAATCTGCAGTCTGTGCAGAATCTGCCTTAGTCCACCCGCGTGCAATCAAAAGCTGCTCCATCGAAGCAGACTCCGCAATATTCATCTCGCAGCCATACGTTTCAAAATAGTAAGTCATAATCCCATTATACAGATAGGCAAATGCGTGGGCAAGGTATAAAATTTAGAATAAAATTTAGAATTGACAGAAGAAGCAACTATCCGAAAATTTCGGATAGTTCAAACACAAGGTTCCAAATATGTTGAATACTCATACGACAATATGTTAGATTAATTATATGCAGGACGAAAAGTTATATCATCTTGAAGACTTCTGGTATAATGGACATCACTCTCGTCATTGGATAGAAAATGAATCTGGACATGATTTAGGAGTAGCGTTATACAGCCCTTCTCATACTGAATATCAAGAAAGACTTGAATTAAGAAAAAATCTTCAACTACAATTAAAACCTTTAGTAAACAAAAAATTTACTAATAAAAAAAGTGGTATAAGTGCTAATTTTTCATCTCGTTCAATTGGAAAACTTGGAAGTGATAAAGCTGTGAATAAATCGGCATTAAATGGCTTTACATCATCTGAACATTTTGAAGCTGCCTTACAAATAAAACAATTGTATGAAAACTCAGATTTTATTGCCAGGTTTAATGATGACAGGGGAGATCCAAATGTAATAGCAATGTATAGATTTCAAATACCTTTACTACTTTCAACAGGAAGAAAAACTTTTGCATATATTACAACCAAAGAGGTTAAGATACAAGGAAACAGAACTTATACAATTGAACTTCTTGCTCAACCATATCCTAGTTAAAAAAAATAGCCCTTGTAACAATAACAAGGGCGGGCGACAGCGGCTCTCAGAGCGCAACAACTGCAATTCCTTACAGTCCACTATCCACTAATAAATATAACATAATATGGAAAAATGTCAAGTTTGTGTTTGTTTTGGTGTTAATCTTCCTGTTGATTCTCCCTTCCCCTTTTTCGTATAATGTGTTTATGCGCGATATTCAAAACGAACAAGACACAAGAAAAATTCCTTTGCAGAAGGTTGGCGTAAAAAACGTTCGATATCCGGTTACTGTGCTGGACAAGAATCATAAGAGCCAGCAGACTACGGCAACTGTGGACCTTTTTGTAAACCTGCCGCACAATTTTAAGGGAACTCATATGTCGCGCTTTATTGAAGTGTTTCATAAGCATCATGAAAATATTACTATGCAGCACTTTCTGGATATGCTTGAAGAAATGAAGGATAAGCTTGCGGCCCAGGAAGCGTTTGGCACCATAAGCTTTCCGTATTTTATAGAAAAAAAGGCGCCTGTTTCGGGTTCGGCCGGCATTATGGAATATACCTGTTCTTATGAAGGAAGCGTTAGCGCCACAGACCGTAAGTTTTACATTACTATAGAAGTTCCTGTTGCAACCTTGTGTCCGTGTTCAAAAGCTATAAGTGAATACGGCGCCCACAATCAGCGCGGCAAGGTAAAGGTAAAGCTTCTATATTCTGAGTTTTTCTGGATTGAAGATATTATTGAGCTTATTGAAAACTGTGCTTCTACCCCGCTCTATTCGCTTCTTAAACGTCAGGATGAAAAATATGTAACTGAACACGCCTATGACAATCCGCGCTTTGTAGAGGATGTTGTGCGCGAAGTTTACACTGCTCTGGCAAAAATGAATTTTAAATGGTTTAGCGTTGAGGCGGAAAATGAAGAGAGTATTCATTTTCATAATGCGTATGCGTACACAGAGGGCCCGCTATGAAAAAAATCCTTTGCGTTTGCATGAGTGCTACTTACCAGCGCACTGTTGTTTTTGAAAAGCTTGCTCTTGAAAAAATAAACCGTTCACATCACTACGGACTATATGCTTCGGGAAAGGCGGTGAATACTGCACGAGTTTTAGCCCAGCTTGAAAAAGGAAGTGTCGTAACAGTATGCCCGCTTGGAAAACAAAACTCTGCTGAATTTGTTGAGCTTGCAGAACGCGACGGCCTTGATTTATGGTATGTTGACACCCCTGGAAAAATCCGTGAATGCTGGACTTTGCTAGACACCTCTGCCGGCACCACAACTGAACTTATTGCAGGAGAGCCTGTGCCTCAGGATGATTTTTCGAATGCAGAAATCAAACTGCTTAAGCTTATTACCGAAAAGCTTGATGAATGTGATGCAATGCTTTTGGCAGGAAGCCGCCAGGGAAAATGGTCGAGTGATATTTATGCGGTGCTCTGCGGAATTGCACTCGACAAAGGAAAAACTGTTCTTGCCGATTTTATTGGCGACGAGCTTAAATGTGCGCTTAAGAGTGCTGTGCCTTCTATTGTAAAAATCAATTCCGATGAGTTTGAAGCAACCTTTGGGCTTTCTGCCAGCCCCGAAAATATTTGTGCAAAAAGCCGTGAATATAATAATGTTTTTGTAATTACCCGGGGAACTAATTCTACTCTTGCAGCCGACCATGGGGATTTTTTTGAGTGCCCGACTCTCAAAGTAAAAGCCGTAAATACGATTGCCTGCGGCGACAGCTTTAATGCGGGATTTTTGCACGAATATCTGAATACCGGTAATATGCAAAAGGCCCTTGAAAAAGGAACCTGGTGTGCCGCA
Source organism: Treponema sp. (assembly GCA_017617145.1). The sequence continues at coordinate 3,190 of JAFZWX010000083.1, forward strand.
CAAAATGCCAGGTCGGAAGTGCCGGGAAGCATATAGGGAATTTGTATTATTGTAAAAACCTCAAAATGATATAAAATATATCTAATACAAAAGGCCCCACGGCCACCTCAGGAGAAATTATATGATTGAACGAAGACCTTTAGTAAACGATCTTTATACAGCAGATCCTTCTGCACATGTTTTTAATGGAAAAATCTACATTTACCCTTCACACGATGAAGACATTGATGTTGAAAGCAACGATAACGGCGATCAGTATGATATGAAAGACTATCATGTCTACGAAATGAAAGACACCGAAACATATCCACGCGATTGCGGCTGCGTATTTACACTTGATGATGTTAAATGGGCAAGCAAACAGCTTTGGGCTCCAGACTGCGTTGAAAGAAACGGCAAATATTATTTCTACTTCCCAGCACGCGACAAAAACGGCATGTTCAGAGTTGGTGTTGCAGTAGGCGACAAACCAGAAGGCCCATTCAAACCTGAAGATGACTACATTCAGGGAACTTACAGTATTGACCCATGCTGTTTCCCTGACACAGACGGAAAATATTATTTGACATTCGGCGGACTCTGGGGCGGACAGCTTGACCAGTACCGCAACAACAAATGGAGTGCCGACAACAAGGAACCACGCGAAGAAGAAGCCTGCACACCAAAAATTGCTTTGATGAAAGAAAACATGACAGAGATTGCAGAAGAACCACGCGACCTTGTAATTGTTGACGAAAACGGCAAGCCTTTAATTGGAAAAGACGAAGACCGCCGCTACTTTGAAGACCCATGGCTTTTCAAAAAAGACGATACATACTACTTTACATATTCAACAGGAACAACACACTTTTTGAATTGGGCAACAAGCAAGAATGTTTACGGCCCATACACCTTTGGCGGAAAGATTCTTACTCCGGTTCTTGGATGGACAACACACCACTCAATTCTTGAGTTCAATGGAAAATGGTACTTGTTCTACCACGACTGCGAACGCTCAAATGGAGTGAACCAGAAACGAAACGTAAAATTTAGAGAGCTTACATTTAATCCGGATGGATCTATTAAGACTATGGATGGAATGGAGTGGTAATTAGGCATCCTTAAAAGAAATTGTCACACGGATTGGGAATTGCTAACGCAATTCCTGAGAAAAAAAGAGACCCTGAAACTGAAGTTCAGGGTCTTTTTTATTTTTCTGAAACGACGTTAGTCGTTTCGAATCCGTGTGACAAAACTCTAACCTAAAGTAATGTCAACATTAAATTCCTTCTTACCTTCAACGAAAGGCACTACGCAGCCTTCAACAGAAGTTCCGTCTACAACCATACTCTTTACGCCCTTGCAAACGTGTGAAGGGTTTTTGATTGTGATGTTGTATTTAGCCCCACGGAAAAGTCTGGTTGCTGTAAATCCGTCCCAGGCAGCTGGAATTGAAGGGTCTACTTTAAGTCCGTCAAAGTCCGGCTGGATTCCAAGAATGTACTGGCTGATTGCAACCATGTTCCAGGCAGCTGTACCTGTAAGCCAAGAGTTTTTGCCCTGACCAAAGTTCTTGCCTGTCTGGCCAATGTCGCTACCAGCGTCTTTACCGCCAATCATCTGACCGTATACATAAGGTTCTGTCTTGTGAAGGTCAGAAGTTTCTTCTGTAAAGGCAGGTGCAATTTCTGAGTAGTACTTGAATGCCTGGTCGCCTTCGCCTGCATAAGCTGCTGCACAAATAATCCATGCGTTGTTGTGGGTAAAGATACCGGCATTTTCTTTGTATCCGCCAGGATATGTAGAAATCTCACCGTACTGAATGTAGTACTTGCTGAATGCAGGATTGTTCAAAACAAGTCCGTGCTTTGTGTTCAGGCGTTCATCAATACTTGCCAGAGTTTTCTTTGCGGCATCCTTATCAATATCAGACATGATTGCAAAGCCCTGTGGCTCAATGAAAATCTGTCCTTCTTCGCATTCCTTAGAACCCATCTTCTGGCCGTTTGCGTCGTATGCACGCATGAACCAGTTTCCGTCCCAGGCGCTTTCCATCATAACTTTCTTCATCTTGTCAATTTCTGCCTGAGCTTTTGCTGCTTCGTCGGCCTTACCCAAGTGATTCAAGATTCCAACAAAGTTTGGTCCAACGTATGTGAACAAAGCGGCAACAAATACAGATTCTGCAACCTTAGAATAGCCGCCTTCTGCCTTGAACTTAGGATTTGTATATGTCTGGAAGCTTTCACCCGGTGTGTCAGAAAAGCATGAAAGGTTAATACAGTCGTTCCAGTCTGCACGCATTGCAAGTGGAAGTCCGTGTGGTCCAAGATTATTTACAATGTGGTAGAAACTTACAGTCAAGTGATCAAGCATTGACTTAGCCTTAGACTCATCGTTGTCGTAAGGAACCTTTGCGTCGAGGATTGACCAGTCGCCTGTTTCCTTGATGTATGCAGAAACAGAAAGAATCATCCACAATGGGTCGTCAGAGAAGTCGCCGCCGATGTCTGCGTTTCCTTTTTTAGTCAAAGGCTGGTACTGGTGGTAACATCCGCCGTCCTCAAGCTGTGTTGAAGCAATATCAATCAGGCGTTCGCGAGCACGGTCTGGAATCTGGTGAACAAAGCCCAAGATATCCTGGTTAGAATCACGGAAGCCCATACCTCGTCCAATTCCCGACTCAAAATATGAAGCCGAACGTGAAAGGTTGAATGTAACCATACACTGATACTGATTCCAGATATTTACCATGCGGTTTACTTTGTCTTCCGGTGTGTTTACGTTGAGGATGCCCAAAAGCTTATCCCAGTAAGCACGGAGTTCTTTCATTCCGGCTGCAAACTTTTCTGGAGTGTTGTATTTTTCGATCATTGCAAGAGCAGTTTCTTTGTTGATTGTCTTGCCGTCTGCTTCGAACTTCTTTTCAACAGGCATTTCTACGTAGCCAAGAACAAATACCAAAGTCTTAGACTCGCCTGCCTTAAGAGTGATTTCCTTATAATGTGATGCAATTGGAGACCATCCGTCTGCAAGAGAGTTGCTGCAGCCACCCTTCAAAACCTGTTCCGGATTATGGAAGCCGTTGTACAATCCAATAAAGCTGTCGCGGTCTGTGTCGTAGCCGTCAATCTTGTCGTTTACAGAATAGAATGCATAGTGATTGCGGCGGTCGCGGTATTCAGTTTTATGATATATTACAGAATCTTTGATTTCTACGCGTCCTGTAGAAAAGTTTCGCTGGAAGTTTGTGCAGTCATCCTGAGCATCCCAAAGACACCATTCAGCAAATGACCAGAACTTGAAAGTCTTGTCGGCACCACTTTCGTTAGTAAGAACAACCTGCTGAACTTCGCCGTTGTAATCCTGTGGAACAAAGAATGTAACCTGAGCCTTCAAGCCGTTCTTTTTACCGGTAATGATTGTATAGCCCATACCGTGGCGGCATTCGTAAGCGTCCAGTTCAGTCTTTACAGGAGACCATCCCGGGTTCCAGATTGTACCATTGTCGTTGATGTAAAAATATCGTCCGCCCATGTCGATTGGTATGTTGTTGTAGCGGTAACGTGTAATGCGGCGAAGGCGTGCGTCTTTGTAGAAGCTGTAGCCTCCTGCTGTATTTGAAATTAACGAGAAAAATCCCTGTGTTCCAAGGTAGTTAATCCAGGGATACGGTGTGCGAGGAGTTTCAATAACATACTCGCGGTTGGCGTCATCAAAGTGTCCAAACTTCATGAACGGATCTCCTATAAATTATTTGAAGTGTGATTTTTTCATTATAATAGAGAAGTCTCAGATTTTCAAGGTTATAGGGGAAACACCCTAAGGTGAAAAAAAATTTGCTTTATACTGATAGCAATGCTATCATTACGGTATGAGCGATTCTAATAAAAAATATGTAATTTCTTTGGACGAGGGAACGACTTCTTGCAGAGCCGTTCTTTATGACAAAAATGGTGAGCCGATTGGTTCTAAGCAGCGCGAATTTAATCAGATTTATCCGCATCCGGGCTGGGTTGAGCATGATGCAGAAGAAATTTTTAAGTGCCAGCTTAAAGTTCTTCAAAGTCTGCTTATTGAAAAAGAAATCCGCCACGACGAAATTGCTGCAATTGGAATTACGAATCAGCGCGAAACTGTTGTAATCTGGGATAAAAAAACCGGAAAGCCTGTTTACAATGCTATTGTCTGGCAATGCCGCCGAACTGCCGATTACTGTGAAAAACTCATGGCAGACGGC
>JAFZWX010000084.1 GCA_017617145.1 Treponema sp.
AGCAAACGTAAGCGGTTTTGCCGCCGGAACAAATAAGATAAAGGTATGGGCAGTAGATGCAGCAGGAAATGCATCAACAGCTGCAGAATATACAGTAAAGATAGATGCAACAGCTCCAACAATCAGTTCTTCATATGCAGGCGTAATCTATGCATCATCAGCAGCCTGTGATGTTACCCTTACAGTAACTGACGGTGGAAGTTCAGGATTAAAAGAAGTAAAAGTAACAATAGGAGATTATACAAAAACCTGGAATAATCCTGCTGCAGGAGATTTAACAACAGATTTGCAGGGACATATTCCGGAAGGAACGACATCAGTAACAGCAACCGCAACAGATAATGCTGGAAATACGACATCAAGAGTAATTGCAAACGTAATGCTTGATACAACTGGTCCAGAACTGGTAATCAATACACCGGGAGCTAATGCAACAACAAGCAACAGTATTACAGTAAAGGGTTCTGCAAGCGATGGTACTGGTTCAGGAATTAATAATGATGCAGATCATGGTATTACTCTTTACTACACTAAAAACTCAACATACGGTACTGCAACTCCAACAGCAAGTACAATTTCAAATTGGACTGCATACACAACAAGTAAACCTACCCTTTCAGGCCAGACATGGGAAGGCACATTTAATGTACCTGGTTCAGTAGCTGGTTCAGGAAATAATACACCATTGTATATCTGTGTAGGAGCAGTAGATAAAGCAGGTTCTGGAAACGCCGGATATTCAACTCCGGTAAAAGTAGTAGTTGATAGAAAAGCTCCTTCAATTGCAACTTCCGGAATCTTTGTTGATACAACAAATGTTTCAACTTTGGACTCAGATACAACAAAGTGGTTCAACAACACAACTGTAAACTTGAACGGAACCTTCACTGATGATGGAAGTGGAGTTGCTTCTGTTAGATATCAGTTAAAGAAAGGCTCTGGTAATTATGACACTGTACAGATTGTAGCTTCTGATGGAGTCTTCAGTACAAACATTAAGAATCTTGCTGCCGGAACAAATACAATCAAAGTTTGGGCCGTAGATACAGCAGGAAACTCTTCAGAGGCTATAGAATATACTGTAAAGGTAGATGCTGAAACTCCAGTAATTACAGCCGGATACACAGGTGTAGTTTATGCAGATGCATCTTCTTGTCTTGTTGAACTTACAGTAACAGACGAAGGAAGCTCTGAAATTGCAGCTGTAACACTTACAACAGAAAACGGAAGTGTAAACTGTACTAAAGATACATCAACTGGCAAATATAAAGCAGATGTACAGTCAATTCTTCCTCAAGGAACTGCATCTATTACTGCAACTGCAACCGATAATGCCGGCAACAGTACATCACGAGTAATTGCAAACGTAATGAAGGATACAGAAGCTCCAACAATTAATATCACAACACCTTCTGCAAATGCAAAAACTGGTGCAACTATTTCTTTGAGTGGTTCTGCAAGTGATGGTGTAGGTTCGGGCATTAATAATGATGCAGATCATGGTCTTACACTTTACTATACAACAAGTTCAACAGTAGGAGCGTCTGCACCGACAGCAAGTACAATCGGAACAGCAGCAGCATCTAAGTGGGTTGCCTACGGAACAAAGATGACACTCAATGGACAAACATGGGATGGAGAGTTCGCAGTTCCAACTACGGTAGCCGCTGCTAATGCAAATACAACTTTGTACCTCTCTGTAGGCGCAGTAGATAACGCTGGTACTGGTAACAAAGGCTATTCAACACCAGTTACGGTTGTTGTCGATAAGGTAGCTCCTGCTAAGAGTTTATTCAAAGTCGGAACTACAGCAGAATCAGATGTAAATTCAACCTGGTTCAACAACGAAACCCTCAACATAAACGGAACCTTTACCGACGATGGCGGAAGTGGAGTATCTGCAATCCTTTATACATTGGATACTGGTACAGAACAGGAAATCCCTACTACAGATGGAACCTTCAATACAAATATTGCAGGCTTCGAAACTGGAACGCATACACTTAAAGTTCGAGCTAAAGATAAGGTAGGACTTTATTCAAGCTCTACATCATATACAATCAAAGTAGATATGTCTCAGCCAGAAATTTCTGAAGTAACCGCAGACGACTTCAAGAAGATTACTCTATCAAATGGAACAATTGCAAAGACATTTGAATTCTACGTAACCGATACAGGTAGTGGAGTTGAAACTGCTGCAAGTTCTGTAACTGTAAAGGCAGGTTCTCACGATATTACAAGCGGTTCTAACGGAAGCACAGTTTCTGTAGCAGCAGTTTCTGGACAGACAAATAAATGGAAAGCAACAGTAACTCTTGGAGCAGCCGATCTTGCTACTCTTTCTGGTAACAACTCTGTAATCGTAACAGTAAGCGATCAGGCTGGAAACAAATCAAATTCTCAGAGTATTGGAACCTTGAATATGGATCCTGACAAACCGGTTCCAAGCTTTACTTCGCATCAGGCTTCTGCAACAGTAAACAAGACAATTACTCTTGGCGGAAAAGTAACTGATGCAAGCAACAGTGCAATTAAGTCTATTGCACTTACTGCAACAAGTGGAACAGGTACAAACGCTGTAACTAAGCAGTTTGCTTATCCTGCCGCATCAGGAAAAGGTACAATTACTTATGCAAATGGTCAGTGGTCTGCAGAATTGGATACAACTCAATTGTATAACGGTACTTCTAGTCAGGCAATGACACTTTCTATCACCGCAACAGATGAAGCCGATAACACAAGTACAGCAGTAACTCAGTCTCTTACTATCGACCAGAACAGTGACCGCCCTGTAGTTAAGTTTACAAATATCGTAAGAGAAGGAACCGGCACAAGTGCTAAGTACATTCTTAAGTACGGTAACAACGCCGCTCTCGAAGGTACAATTACTGATGATGATGCAACAAGTTCTGCCGTTGTAGAAGTATTCAAAGCAAGTTCATCTGCAATAACTTCGGCAACAGCAACTACAACAGGCACAACAACCTTTAATGCTGCAACCGGTGACTTCACCTTTACACCAGCAAGTGCTGCCGATGGTGAAAAGCAGGTTTACTTCTATATTAAAGATAATAACGGCAACGAGTTCTACACAACTTATACATCTGGAACAAATCCTTCTCTCAAACGTCCATACCAACAGTATAAGACAGATGCTAAGACCGATAATAATGCTGTTCTTAAGTATAGCAGCGACAGCAACGCTCCGTTAATCAATTCTGTAAATCTTCAGGCATATACAGCCGCATCTGGTGATAATACACAAAATGGTGACGCAACTCCTCTTGGTGTAAACTGTGTTGTGGGTGGTACAAGCAAAAATTATGTAGACCTCACAGTATCTGCAAAAGATGCAAACGGTATTAAGGGAATTGTACTCAAAGTTGAACAGGGAACTACTACAACATATTACCGTTCAAACAATTCTGTTAAATTCTCTGATACAGAAACCGGTGTAACTTATGCAAATACAGGTTCTGTTGCTGCAACAACAAATGATTCTACTAACCACGTATACACAACTTCTAGAATCAATATCACAAATTATGTAGATGGTCAGGTTTCTGTAACTGTAAAAGTTTACGATAACTCTGGACTTTACAACAACCAGGAAAGTGTATTCCGCATTGACCGCGATGCTCCAACTCTTACAATTGATAACAATGTTAAAGAAGACGAAATTGTTTATGGTATTAACAAAATCTCAATTGGTGGTTCTGTAACAGCAACCGATGTAGATAAGATTTACTATGCTGTAACAAATGACACACTCGCTTCTAATTCAAGCACAATAGGAACCGTAAGCGATTGGGTAGCATCACATGCTTATGCTGTTAATGATGTAGTTGCTATTGTTTCAAATGGTATTAAGTCATTCTACAAGTGTAAGACAGCACATACATCGGGCACAACATTTGCAGATACTAATTGGGATGCTTACTATCCAAATAATACATGGATAGAAGTTAAAGATGCAAAAGTAACTGCAACTGTAATCTTTGGTGGAAAACAATCAGATGTCGCTAATGGTGAAGTATCTGCCGAATTGCGTGACTGGTTTATTTCGTTGTTTGGACAAACAGATGTAACTAACGATGTTAACCATAAGATGTCAATCCACTTTAAGACTGTGGACTCTTGTGGAAACGCAGGTTATTCAAAGCGAACTATTGAAGTTGTTCCAAATGGCGATAAACCAACAATTACTCTCAGCTATCCGGTTGATATAACTATTACAAATACAACAACAAATACAACTACAACAACCAACCCGTCTGTTGCAGGAACAATTCGTGTTTATGGAAACGCAGAAGTAGCAACAGGTAGTGTTAAGGCTGTTTATGTTCAGATTGATACAAATTACAATGCTGCAAACGGCTTTAATGCAAGCGGTTGGGAAACTGGCTTTAACACTTGTATTTCAGGAAAGAATACTGCTTATACTGTAGAGCAAATTGGAAACCGTACAGATTTACGTGGTATTAAGGCAACTGGAACCTTAAACTGGAACCTGCCAATCAATGGTGCAAAGGAATTTAATCCTACTGGAACTCAAACTTCAAGACCTATGGCAATCCGCGTTTATGGTGTAGGTGGTTCAGATAAGGTAAGTGAATATGTAGAACAGATATTCCATGTAGACCCTAACGCACCTCGTATTGGTGGTGATGGAACTGTTGATGGAGTAATGCAACTTAAGCTTGTCCAGCTTAACAGTTCTGGAGCAATCGTAAAGCAGATGCCTTATAAACCAAATACCTGGGTAACAGGACAGTGGTATATTGCAGCTTCTGTTTATGATGATGCTGGTATTAAGACAATTTCTCTTGATGAAAACGATGGATACCAAAAAATTGAGTTTGTAAAGAATAGTACAAATCAAAATGCTTCTACACGTTCTGGTGAAAACGATTACAGAGCAATAAAAGTTGTTGCTAATGATTGTGCTGCTGCAATAGGAAATGTAACAGGTAAGAAGAACTTTGATGTTTATATTCCACTTCCTACAACCAAAGGTTCCGGTACTGTAAACTATACAATCGAAGCTGTAGAAGTTGGAGATAGTGGAAACAGCTCTTCTGAAACAATTAAGGTTAATTACGATAATACAGCTCCTCGCCTTGGTACTGTAGGACACGAAAATTACAATGCAAATGCATATAATGTTCAGCAGGATAACGGTTTCTATTATCTGTTCGGTTATGCTACCGATACCGAATCTGGAAGCTTAGTAAGTGATCTGAAGGCTGTTGCATTCTACTTTGTACGTCGTGGTTCTGCAAATACTCGTGTTTACGATCCAATGTACAAAGACAAGTATGAAAAGATTTCAGAAAACAATTATAAGAGAAATTATGTAGAAATTCCGGAAATTCCTGAAGGTGGAACAAATACAACCAACATTACTTATGACTACGGTATGTTCTGGAATACAAAGACAGTTACCCGTGATTCAGATCTTTCTGTACTTAAACTTTCTGCAAAAGATGATAATATCCACGCAGGCGGCTTTGTATTGATGGAAGGAACCATTTATACAATCCGAACAGTTTCTGAAGACGGTAAGACAATTACTCTTAAGACCGAAGCTCCTGCAGGAATTACAACTGCCAAGTTTGCTTATGCAATGGTAATCGATAACTTTGATATGACAGAATCTACCGACGGACGTCAGAAAGAAACAGATTCTTCAAAGTATGGTTACGGCTATTACAAAGCAGATTCAACTGCCGACGACGGTGACTTAATGCAGGAAAAATGGGCTAGCGGTAAGTGGGAAGCCTGGATTAATTCTAACAATATTCCGGATGGTCCAATCGAAATTCACTATGTTGCTTTGGATAACGCCCAGAACTACAGCGTTGGAATTGTAGGAAACTTAAGCCTTGCAGAATATCAAGCAAAGACAACTCTTGATGTTAAGGCAAACGGAACTCCTGCAACAGCTGCTGGTGGTCTCATTTCTGGCTTCGACTATATCTATGATGAAAACAAGAAAGCTTATGTAAGCAATAATTCTCCTCGTATTGCTGGTGTTAAAGTAGGTTGTGACTTTGACGGAAACGGAACAATTGCTGATACAGAAAAGACTTCTAAGTATGTACGTTTAGGAAATGTTCTTATAAATGAAGTTGCACAGAGTAAGATACTTGATATTGCTTCAAAGTTCATTGCTTCTGATGATGGAACTTCAACCGGCGGTCCAATGATGGTAGTAAAAGATAAGACTTCTATAGAATTAGAAATCATAGGTGGAAATGGTAACCTCTACTACCAGTATAACATTGATAGTTCTTATAAAGATCATTCTGCAATTACATCATTTACAAAGAATAATACTGCAATGACAATTTCAAGAGAAGATGATGAAGGCAAGAATGAACAGTATAATTATTATGTTGCTTCAACTCTCCCTGCAATTACATTCGAAAACAGTGCTCTTGCTAATGCTGTAAATGGAACAAACAAACCTCTCTGGTTTACAGTAGAACTTTGGGATAGCACCGAAGAAACAACTGAGTTCTCTACAAGCCAGTATGCCGAACTTAAGTTGAATTTGAATGTTCAGGTTCTTGATACTGTAGCTCCAAATACAGTAATCAGTCCTTTGTACTGGAATTCTGCTACAGATAACAGTGTTTATAAAGATTCAAACGGTGACTTGTTCGGACATATTGAGCTTAAGAAGGATCTTACCTATACAGTAGGAGAAGGCGACTCTGCAACAACAGTTACAACTCAACTTGGAACAACTTACGGTACAGATGATGATAAGATTTCTGGTAAAGTTGTCTTTAGCGGATATGCCTACGATAACAAGCGTCTTGCAAGACTTAGATGGGGTATAAAGGACAGATTGACTGGAACAGAAGATGATCCTATATTGGAAGCCTGGCCACAAGATTTTTCTGGTTATGCAGAATATACATCAGGAACAGGTTGGAGTACCTCTGGTGATGTAAATCTAAATAGTCAACCATTCTATTACTTCAAAGTCTATGATGATGCACAGCATGGTGCATATCTTGACCAGAAAGGTCATAAGGTATATTGGGAACTCACAGTTGATACCTCTTATGTTCAGGAACCTGGTCAAGTTGCATGGTCTAATCAGAAAGCTGTCGGAAAAGACTTATATGTTTATGTTTGGGCAGAAGACTCTTCTTATGTTGATGATACTACAACACCAGACAATAAAACAGTAATGAATCCAGTAGATGATGAAGGAAATCCAACTTTAATAACAAATGGTACAGATGCAGAAAACATTAATCCATATTATAAGGTTGATATCGTACCATATATTACTGGCGTAAAAACCTGGCTTTCTACGAAGAATAAGATTAGTCCTTCAATCTACTCAAGAACTGCACAGGGACATTATCCTATCGCCTCTACAGAAACAGAAGTAATACTTTCTGGTTATAACCTCAAAGCAGGAAACGGTAATGTAACAATTAATGCAAACAGCTTAACAACCGGAAATTATGCATATGAAGTTACAACAGGTTATAGTACAATAAACAACCTTAATAATAACGATGCTCACGGTGATTATGATTTGACTGTTACTGGCCTTGCCGAGAAGACACAAGTTGCCAATATGTACAACCGCCAGCCAAATACTTCAACTAACTTGAGACTCACAGATGATATTTATTTTGATATCTGGGAATTCAAGAAAGCGGCTTCTCCAAAGTATGGTAGAATTAATGAACCTGTTATGAGAATTAATCCTACAAATGGTATGATTGGATTTGCTTTTGCTAATGCTGCCGATGCATTAAGTTTACCAAATGGAAGCAATAATTCTTATGTGGCCTGGCAGAAGAACTATGCAGATTATAAAGGCATAAACTTTGTTTATGATACAAATGGTCGTGTTCACAGTATCTCTACAGGTATGGATACAGAACCAAACGCTGGTTATGCAGGATACATGCAGTATATTCTGAGCAGCTGGGGTGGTAATGGTATAGATAATATGTATAACTGGAATGGTAATGTTACAGCAGCACTCGAAAGTATTGGTTTACCTGCAGGAACTTATGTTGGAGGAACTGCATTAGGTGCAAGAGTTATTGATGTTGATAGATTTGGAACTCCTACAATTGCTGTAGCAGGAACAAACCGAGTTTATCTTGCATATTACGATAGCGATAACGACCAGATAAGATTCAGATACGGTACAGTTCAGGATACAAAGGGAAGTCGTAATAATAATAATGGACAGCTTTCTGATGGTGCAAACTCTACAGCAACTGGTACAATTGGAAGTGATACCGGTACTGAAGGAAATGATTATGGTCAGCACCGTGCATTTGAAGCCGCTCCAGCAAGATATAGTCTTATTGCTGGAAAGACACAAGGGGCAAACCCTGAAGATACTGGTAATGGTACAAGTGAATTTGTTGCTTTGGATGTAATAAATGGAGGAGCAATAGGAGGAAATTATCCTCCTCCAAGTGTTACAGATAATTCAGCACAAGCTACTCGTAATAAAACCGTGACTGTCTCAGGATTTACTGTTGAAAACAATGCTCAATTATTAATTACATTTACTAACACTCTGCAACGTGGTCAAAATACTGCGCTAACTTTAAATGTAAATGGAACTGGTGATAAAACAATTCGTATTAATGGACAGGAGTTAGCTGGAATAGGTACAAGCCCTGCAGGTACCTATTTAGCAACTTATGTGGCTAATGGAGATTATTGGAATTTGGTAACAGATATACCACAATACGATGATCCAAATGGCTCAGCAGAGGACGATATCGTTGTAATTACCTGGTTCGATGGTAACAACCTTATGTACACATACCGTTATGGCGAAAAGGATGATACAGATTGTAGTTCAGGTGGTGTAGAAGATAAATGGGCTACCCCTCAAGTAATCTTTAATGGTGTAGGTCATTACTGTGCTATCAAAGTAGACAAGAATAACGGTATTCATATTGCTGCTTACAATCGTACTGGTGCAGACTTGTATTATTGTTACATGAGTAGTTACGATGATTGGGCAAATAAGAAGACTGCGCTTATCGACTCATATTCTCAGGTAGGTAAGCACATATCTCTTGATACAGCCCTTGTTGAAACAGACTCTGGTTCATACAATGTTGTTCCTTACATTACCTACTATGGTGACGGTTACGAAGGTCTTCCAAAGATGGCATATCTTCCAGGTGGTATAGACAAAGATAATCCGGTTGTACCAAATGGTGCAGACAATGATACCGACTTGTTTACTGCCGAATGGGAAGTAAGTCTTATTCCAACTTCAAGTGAAGTAAATGAAGACAACATGAATATTGCTCTATGGAAAGATGCCGCAGGTGTCTTAACATCATCTGCAGCTACAAGACCTGCCAACTTCACAGATCCAGAAATCACAAGTGCAGGTGGAACTACCAGCGAGTCCGCCAATAGTGCTACATGGTATGGTAATGGTATTTCAAATCTTGTACTTGGCTATGGAATAGTTGACAATGCAACCGGCTTCATAGAAATCGCCCAGCGCAAGTAACCCTTGCTCATCCAAGCACAACTTGCCATCCCCGGCAAGTTGTGCTTTTATTTAAAAAAGAAAGGCACGACGCAGTTTAGCGTCTTGCCTCTATAGTGGTTAGTCCTTACGGACCAAGCCCGCTTACAGAGGTACGAACACTTTGGCGGGCTATTTTTTATTCGTTTACCTTTTTTCCGTCTACGGAGAAGGCGCTGAATAATGTCAACGAAAAGCTGGATTGCTGTAAACAGCAGATTAAGCTTGAGTTATGCTTTTTCTATAATGCTTTTCTGCAGTTCCATTACCTTTTCTAGTGTAAGTCCTGAATATTGAGCGGTCTTATTAGTGTCGAGATTATCTTTTAACATCTTTATTGCAGCTTCTTCGGCTTTTTCTTGCAAACCTTCTTCCTTTGCTTCTTCGCGTTGAGCGGCAATATCTTCTTCATAACTGTATTCACCAAAAAACATATTCATAACCTCCGTACCTTTCCTTATAAGATAATCTGTGAGTATATCTTTTTTAATGCATTCTTTCATTGCCTGCTCTAAAGCTGCTCTGGCTTCTTCGTTTGTACAATCTGGTTTAAGTGATGCCTTTTCCCTAAGGACCGCCGCTATGAATTCGCAGTACTCTTTTAAAATATCACAATTTTGAATAATCGGCAACTTTAATACATCTTTTCCACCGATATTTATAACCTTAACCTTTAATTCACATAACGGATCCTCCTGTCCCATCATAAAAGCATCAGATAGTTTTAGTTCGCTTTCGTTGGGTATTGGATCTGAACCATTATAAAGAACATAAAATTCAGGTGCAGGAATTTTATAAAGTGATTTCCAGTACCTTGCTCTTGCAGGAACTATACCATAAAGAATATGAACAAAGTATTCAAGAAAGCGTAACGGCATATTCATGTTGATTGTACTTTGATGTTCTACAAAAACAATAAGCTTTCCGTTAATTTCCATAGTAACATCAGTATAGAAAGTCTTAGAAAGAGTTTGAGGAATGATTTTCCGCTCTATCTGCGTTTCCTCCAGTTTTAAATCAGTCCCGTGAATTGCATTATAAAGGGCAAGAAAATTTTTCTTCCCAACCAACTCGTCATCACCGAACAAATCGGCAAAGACATTCGACCTAACTTCTCGATTTTCTGTCATAAGAAATCCTTGATTATAAATTGCATAAGACATACGTCCACGCGGGAAAACGAATTTCCTATATATAGTTAACAAAAAATTTGTTTAAAATAGGAAGTTTTTTGGGAAGAATTTTGAATTTTTTTAAAAAATACGGAAATTCCCCTATAAAATGAGGGATTAAATCTTTCTGATAAAGGAACAACCGCTTATAATATTATTTATTCAAAAGATGGCAGCATGGAAAAAAGATAAAAACACTTCAAAAGACTACATGGAAATCGCCCAGCGCAAGTAACCCTTGCTCATCCAAAAACAACTTGCCAGCAATGGCAAGTTGTGCTATTATTTAAAAAAGAAAAGGCACTTCGCAGATTAGCGTCTTGCCTCCGTTGTTGGGTTACCCCGTCACATTGGTTCGAAGCGTTATGTGGCGGGGCTATTTTTTATTCTTTGTCTTTTTCCGTCTACGGAGAAGGCGCTGAATAATGTCAATGAAAAGCTGAATTGCTGTAAACAGCAAATCCACCTGCTCAAAACAGGTGGATTTTTTATGCTTCTACAATAATCCTTTTCTGTAGTTCCAGCACCTTTTCTAGCGGGAGGTTACTGCATCGTGAAACCTTTTCGGGAGAGTCACCTTCCTTTAGGAATGCAATTGCTATCTCTTCGGCTTTTTGTTGCGCACCTTCGATAATGCCTTCAGCTTTGCCTTCACGGAATTTTCTAGCCATCTCTCTTTCCCATTCCATAAACTGTTTCCTCCACTGAGTATTGAGTTTGGCTTCTTCTACAAGTTTTGTCACTTTTTCGGTAAAGCTGTCTGTGCCTGTGGTATTAGGCGACATAACCAGTTTTAAGAATGCCTTCTGCTTTTCATCAAGTATTTTATCATAGTTTTGTGCAATGAAAAAGTACTTGTATGCCCTGTCATTCAGTTTGATTTCAGTGTTTTCAAGACAAAGGTTTTCAAAGGTATATTTTGCAAGTCCCTTCTTAAAAATATCGGGAACACAGATAAATATTACATAATTATCCTTTAGTTCCTTGTAATCTGCACCTGAACTTAATGCCTGTACATCCAGAACTCCCTGATAATACCTAGCACGCTCCGGTAGTTCTCCTTTGTCAGTGGATTGCATTTCCAGATCAAAGGCTTTGTCAGCTCCTTCTGCATAGACATCAAGCCGAATCCCTTTCTTGTCGTAATCAATTTCAATCGTTTCTTCGGTGTGCATAACAATGTGGTCAATTTTGATCTGCAAAAGGATTTCAAGAAGTTCCTTGCACACATCCTCATTATTCTGCATGACCTTGTAAAAGATGAAATTGTTTGCGATAGTAGCGTTTTTCCACTTTTGTTCTAGTTGTTGTTCAGTTTCATCAGCAGAACTGTTAATAATTTGCTTACACATGGTAAGTCCTCCATAGTTTTTTGTGGAACACACCAGAACAGACCGCCCCGGCACAAAGTGTCCCTATAAAAAAATGATTGTCGGGTCAAGCCCGACAATGACAAAGGAGTTCTTGTCATTGCCGTGCTTGACACGGCAATCTTTTACAAGAAAAAAACTTATATATATAGTATTAGAAAAAAAAGTGGACTTGTTACAAAAATTTTTAAAAAAAAAGTAATAATTCTTTAAAAAAAGTAATTTTACTAAAAAAAACAGCACCCGACCTTCATCAGATGCTGTTTTTCACCTTGCGATTAATCTCATTTATAAATCCACCTGCTCAAAACAGGTGGATTTTTTTATGCTTCTACAAGAAGTTCTTTCTGTAGTTCGAGAACCTTTTCAAGCGATAATCCTGAATAGAGAGAGGTTTTCTCTGCCGAAAGATTATCGTGTAGCATCTTTTTTGCAACTTCTTCTGCTTTTTCATCGAGTCCAGCTTCGTGACCTTCAACATATCCATCTTTATGCCAAATTCTGTGTGCCTGCTCTTCATCAAACTCTGTAAGAATCATTCCAATAATCTCCGCTTTCTGGGTTTTGAAGAATCCGTCAAGATAGTTTCCTTTAATTGCAAAATCGACTGCTTCTTCAATCGCTTTATCTTTTGACATACCGGAATCAATATTTTTCTTAATCCGGTAAACGAAACTAATGTAATGATATAACGGTTTACAGTTTTTGTGAAGTGTTTTGTTATGCTCAGGGCTCATGTTTATAACTGTTGCCGTCCATTCAAAATCCCCATTATTATCAGGATGCTCAAAAGCTGTAGAAAGTTTAAGTTTCCAGCTGTCAGGGTCATCCTTAGTTCCGTTGTAAAAGACAACAAACTTTGGAGTAGGAATTTTGACAAGCTGGCTGCTGATAACATTCTTATCATTTTGAGTCAGGTAAATCTGATAAAGCTGTGAAAAGTAAAACAGTCCACGCAAGGGCATATTAGGATTCCAGGAACTTTGTTGTTCGTACAACGTCATCTGAGAGTCCACAAGAAACGAAATATCATTATGCATTGTTATGTAAATGACATTTTCAATTGTGTTCAGTTCAAGAGCATCAGGATCTTTATAATTAGTTCCATTCAAGGCATTATAAAGCTGAAGCCGCCACTTTTTGCTCTTTTTTGAATCTTTTCCAAAGATATACTTAAAAAGCCTATCCTTGTGCTCTGGTTGATAATTTTCAGTAATTGAATTATCCATAGTTTTCCTCTTATATCTTTTGTATGGAGCACAACAGAGCAGACCGCCCTGGTAGAAAATGTCCCTACAAAAAATTTGTCGCACCCCCTTCGACAAGCTCAGGGAGCGCGATAACGGAAAGCCTTACATATATAGTATAGAAAAAAAAGTGGACTTGTTACAAAAATTTGAGGAAAAAATGAAAAAAAATCATAAAAAATGGAGAAATATCTGTCACAACTTGCCATCCCCTGCAAGTTGTGATTTTTCAGAAACTCAACTATACTGTAAACTGGTTTATCTGTTCGCCGATTTCGGTGATGGAATCCTTTACTTTGTTTGCAATTTCAGAAAGTTCTTCACCACTGTCGTTGATTCGGCGGGCGCCGATTGACATTTCATCCATGCTTGTTTTCATTGTTCGTGAAGAATCCTGAAGTCCTGCAATGTTACTGAAAATCAGTTTGTTGCCTTCAATCATTTCCTGAGCGGCGTTGCTTACTTCGTGTGTACTCATATTCATTGCGCGAAGTGTATCAATAACCTGCTTAGAACCTTCGTTCTGTTCATCCATTGCAACTTTAATTTCGGTAACAAGTTGATTTGTATTGTTAATTTCATTTGATACAACAGTAAAGGCATTGCTTGCATCTTGAGAGCCCTTTACAACTTCAAGAATCGAAGCCTGAATGCTCTTAAGCTGTTCACCAATTCTCTTTGACTGTGCTGTAGACGTTTCACTAAGCTTACGGATTTCATCTGCAACAACTGCGAATCCCTGACCAGCTTCACCAGCGTGAGCCGCCTCAATAGCAGCGTTCATGGCAAGAAGGTTTGTTTGACTTGCAATACTTGCAATTGCCTGGTTTGCTTCCTGAAGCATTTTTGATTTATCTTCAATTTCGTGAATCATCTGATTTACTGCCAGCTGCTTTTCCTGACCAGACTGAGACTGTCGTTCAAGCTGATCAAAAGAAGTGGCCATTTTGTCTACAGAAGTATTTACAGATTGAATGTTTCCAATCATTTCTTCTACTGCACTTGAAGCTTGAGTTACTCCATCGGCCTGTTGACGAATCATCTTTTCAAGAGAATCAATATTTGCCGCAATCTGATTTACAGCTC
The DNA here is from genome assembly GCA_017617145.1 of Treponema sp. The sequence goes on from JAFZWX010000084.1 coordinate 14,423, forward strand.
CTGCAGTTTCCTGAACATTTTCTGACTGATGATTAATCTGACCATGAACGGAATCAATGTTAGAAATAATCTGTGTAATGGCACTTGCAGTATTTTGCGTACTTGCCGACATGTCATCGCCAACAGTTGTAAGATTTTGTTCTGCAGTTTTTACGTTATCAATAATTGCCTGAAGCTTTTCAATAAAGGTATTTTCATTTTCAACAAGTTGACCAAATACTTTGAAAATAGAACGTCCTCTAAGTTTTACGCGTTTTGTAAGGTCGGCGTTTCCGGAATGAAGATCCTTTACGGCATCATTAAGAATTGTAAGCTGATTTACCATCTGGATAATTTGAATTGCAAGACCGATTACAATTATGGCAGCAATAATACCGGCAATAATTGCTGTCATTCCAAATTCAAAATAATCCGAAGTCTTGTAGGTCTTGAATAAAACCATGTTCCAGTTTACCAAAGGCATATCGGCAAAAACGTATTCACTGTATTTAACTGTTTTAAAAGTAATATCGTCAGACCAGTACCCGATATCTTTTAGCTGTGGAAGTTCATCAAGAATAGAAAGCTTTTGTTCAACAATCTCATCATTAGTTGCACCTGTAATTTCGAGCGCATCATTAAAAAGATACATTGTGATTCTTGGATCAAGACCATCGTACATTTCATTAATCATGCTTGTAAGAGGGATTCCGGTTCCAATGATACCAAGAGGTTTCCCATCTTCTTTTACAACTGCATTTACCCAAAGGTTTGTCTGCTTTAAAGAAGGATTGTAGTTGATGTTAAAGTTGTAAACATCTGTTTCGTACATAGTCATGTTGTACCAGTATTCATCGGGATTATCAGGATTAACATCGTAGCTGTATTGCATGTCGCTCCAGAAGGCGTGGTCAACATCCGAAACCCAGAAAACTGATTTTGATTTGAAGGAATCTTTAAACGAAGCAAAATCTTTAAACGCTGCGTCCTGAAGAGCAGGATCAGACGGATTTTTAAGATAATCCTTGATAGATGGCATTTTCATCATCTGAAGAACAAGAGTAAGCTGCTCGTTCATCGAAGTTTCAAAGCTTGCCCTTTTTACACGCGCAATCATTTCCATGTCGTCATAAGACTGAGAGCGGAACCTTTTTCGCGCAATTTTATCTATAAGCCCCGAAAGCAGCACAAGTCCAACAACCCCGGCAACCGCCAGAATAATACTAATCCGCTTAAGCTTCTGATTCATTTTACTATCCCTCCAAAAGGATTCATTAGTCTTATATTTGTTTTATTACTTTTATTTTATTACTATAGTAAGAATTTGGCAAATTTTTTTTATATTGATTTTTTGATTTTTTGCAATTTTTTTTTGCATTGAAACTTATAAAAAAGTTGAAACTTATAAAAAAGCCGCTGCACTTTACATTTTGTAAGTACAACGGCCTGTTACTAACTTATGATGCTTTTAGGTTTTTAAAAGCACCAGAGTAGGAAAGATTAGAATTCGTCGTCGGCGAAGAGACCTACAGTCTTGTCTTGATCAGCTTCGAATACAGCTTTGATTTTTGTTCCTTTTGGAGCATTGCCGTACATGAAAATCTGTCCAAAGATTTTGTCTTTTTCATCAGAAGTAGCAGCACGTGTATATCTACCTAATTCCTTGGTTCCATTCTTAACAACATAAGTTCCTTTTGTTGTCTGTGTTACAGAAATTGTAAATGACTTTGATTCTTCTGTAGAATCAATGCTTACTGTACCGCTTGCCCAAGTTGCAGCACCTTTGTTATCAAGAGATGTATATTTTGCACCGCTTGCAGCGTTATATGTAGCACCATTGATAGCTGAATCTTCTGTAATCATATCTTCTTTAAGTTCTTCTTTAGAAATATTTTCATATTTTTCAACATAGAATCCGCCATCGCTTGGTTTTACACCTACAAGAACAAAATCATAATATGTTTTGTTATCAACCTTTGTTTCATGTACATCAAAAGCAAGACCAATAACAGATTTTTTGCCACCTGCTTCAAAAATGTTGTCATCTCCAACTGGGAGAGTAATTGTTGCTTCAATTTCTGAACATTTTTTTGAAGAACTTAATGCTGCAAAGCCACGAGAATACTGACCGTCTGCAACAGTTGATTTTGTTCCATCAAGACCAAATGATTTCTTCCATTTTGTTCCAGATGTCTGTACGTCACCAAGTTTTGGACATCCAACCAATGTCAAAGCAACCGCAGTGACTGCAAGAATTGTCATAATTTTTTTCATAAGAAAACCTCTTAAAAATAAAATTTTGTTTACAAATCCCTCTCCCATACGGGAAAGCCTGCTTAAAAAAAACGGTGGTTTAATTTAAACAGTAAGTTAACTGTAAACCTCATTGTGAAATTTTTCAAGTAAAAAAACAAAAAATCACAAAAAAAAGTCCACCTGATTTGATTTTCATTCAAGTGAACTTCTATAAAAAAACTCTTGTTTGTAGAAATTTTTCGTCAGTTTGTAAAATTTCCCTGCAGTTCAGGTACTTTTTCTTTTAATTCAAGTACAAATTCCAGTGGGAGGCCTATACAACGCGCAATTTTTTCGGGAGCATCGCCCTCTTTGAGGAATGCTAATGCGTCTGCTTCGGCTTTTTTTTGTTCGCCTTCAACAAGCCCTTCAGCTTTTCCTTCACGGAATTTGTATGCCATTTCTCTTTCCCATTCCATAAACTGTTTCCTCCACTGCATATTGTGTTTGGCTTCTTCTACCAGCCTGGTAAGCTTTTCGGTAAAACTGTCTGTCCCTTTGGCATTTGGCGACATAACAAACTTCAAGAAAGTCTTCTGATTTTCATCAAGTATTTTACCATAATTACTTGCAATGAAAAAGTACTTATAGGCCCGGTCATTCAGTTTAATTTCGGGATTTTCAAGACACAGATTTTCGAATGTGTATTTTGCAAGTCCTTTTTTGAATATATCTGACACACAAATGAAAATTACATAACTGTCTTTCAGATCCTTGTACTCTTGACCTGAGTTTAATTCATTAACATCCAAAATTCCCTGATAGTATCTTGCTCGCTCAGGAATCTCTCCTTTATCTGTGGACTGCATTTCAATGTCAAAGGCTTTGTCAGAACCTTGGGCATACACATCAAGACGGACTCCTTTTTTGTCATAATCAATTTCAATCGTTTCTTCGGTGTGCATTACGATGTGGTCAATCTTGATCTGCAAAAGAATCTCCAGTAGTTCCTTGCATACATCCTGATTGTTGTACATGACCTTATAAAAGATGAAATTGTTTGCGATTGTTGCATTTTTCCACTTTTGTTCAGGTGTTTGTTCATCCCTACCTGCAGTGTTGTTGATATTCTGCTTACACATGGTTAGTCCTCCAAAATTTTATCAGGGAACCGCACTAGACATACCGCCCGAGCAAAAGGGTTCCTCTAACAAAAAAATTGGATTTCCGTAAGAAACCCTACAATTCTTCTGGAGAAATATATCCATATATAGTATAGAAAAAAAAGTGGGCTTCTTACAAAAATTTTGAAAAAATTTGCAAAAAAAATAAAACTTTTTTCCGCTTTTCATCATTTTTTTCAAGCTAAAAACGTTTAAATTAAACCACCGTTTTTTTTAAGCACAACTGCCCGGTATGGGTGGAAAAAACTATTGGCTTGTTAGGTGTTTGACTTATTTACAAGCTATAAAAATGGAGACTTACTATGAAAATGGTAAAAAAATTATTGTTGGGATTGGTTGCGGTAGCTGCTGTTCTTACACTTGCTGGATGTGGTGATGTAGCCGGCGTTGGAAAAGCAACTGGAACAAAATGGGATAAGACTTATAGCGTTGATGCTACTGGAGAATTGAATAGTGATACTGCTATTTGGCGTAGATATGTAAAACAGATTGGAACTAAAGAAGAAATTGCAGAAATCAAAACTACTATTACAATCTATAAAGATTTTAAAAAGAATGATGCAGCTATTTTTGATGCAACTATTGATGGTCAATTAAAAAAATCTGTAATTGGATTTATTTTTGATTATAACAAGAATGCTTCTGATGATACTTTAAATGACTTTGTTGTATTTGGTTTTAGACCTTCAAATAATACTGCATATCTTGGACCTTATTCTGCAATAAAACTTGGAAAAGATGTAGAAATGGATACAGATGACTCTTCACTTAAAAATAACCCAAAAGCAAGTGCAGGAGATGAATATTATGAAGATGGTCCTGTTCCTGCTGGTAGTTATACAACAGACGCTGATGGAAATATAATTCTTGAAGTTGAAGTAAGACAGAATACCAAAGGAAAATATCAGTTCTATCTTGGTGGTAAAAAATTCGGAAGCGAATTTGCCGGAAAAACTATAAGTGATAAGAAAGATACAAAAGATATGGCTATTGGTGGTGTAGCAGGTTATATTAACTGTCCAAAGGGTGCTAAGGTTAAGGTTAACTATAAGACAGATTCTGATGATGTTACAGGATCTCTCTTTGCTGACGAAGAAGAATTCTAATTTCTTTGAAATCATAATCTGATTAAAAATCCGTTGTACCAACCGTGCAGCGGATTTTTTTTGTTCTTGTTATTATTTAAGAAATGCCTCAATCACTTTTTCAACATCTTTTATGTTCAGCGGTTGTTCCAGAGTTTCCATTGTTAAAATCAGGTTTTTGCCGGGAATTATGTTTTTTTGGGCATATATTGCCAGACGCTTTACAAGATTTCCTGAATATTCGGAATCATCCATCATGCCGCAGTGCTCCCAGTAAAATTCCTGGCGCGTTCGTTTATTCAGACACAAAAAATCGGGATGTAAAATCAGGCTGCTGTTTATTTTGACCGGTACTTCATAATGATACGGAATATCTTTGGTGTTCAGTAAGTTTGCAATTATCATCTCTGATTTTGAACGGACATGTTCATCTTTTGTTGTAAAATAATTGCCTGTTGGCGAATCCCTGTTTGGTTCATGTTTTTGTGCCTGCCATTGTTTTGCATAAATGATATCATTCAGGAACAATGGTTTCACCAGGAGTTTTCGTGCTTCGGGTAATTTGGTAAAGCAGTTTTCGCAGTTTGACGGGATATACTTTTTTGTAAAATATTCTAGAGAAGCAATATTCTGATCCAGGAAGGGCAGAAGCTTTTTGTTGTAATCTCTTTGGGCGATTGTTTTTGCCATCTGAATGTTTTTCTTTCGAATATATGTCTGCTTGTTTTGATTTTTGACATGATATTGGAAAGTCCCGTTGCTTTTTGAAAGTCGCAAAGTTCCGCTTGGTGCATTTTTCAATTGTTCTAAGATTGTTTGTTTCATTTTCTTGAGAAGATTCAGTTGTTTTTGTGCATCATTTAATAAATCCATAATAATTTCCTCGTTGTTTTTTGAGTTTACGTGCAAACGCGCCTGTATAGGGGAAAATGCACGTAAAGAAAGTTGGTCTGTTTTTTTTTGTTACGTGCAGCTTACCTGGTGGGAGCAAAATTGCACGTAACAAAAATGTTGCTCGATTTTTGGTTACGTGCAGTTTACTAGCTGGGCGGTCAAATGCACGTAATCAGAAAATCTTGTGTTCATAGAGTCCATATAATGGTGTAAATTTAAAAGAGTCATAAACTTCAATCCTAATTATAATGTTAAGTGACCAAACTAAAACATTAGAAGGAGAAAAATTTATGACTCAATTGAATCTTACTTTAGACCAGGAAGAATTGC
>JAFZWX010000085.1 GCA_017617145.1 Treponema sp.
ATGCTGGTTCTTATAGAATCTCATTAAGGTTCCCTCCAGAAAAAGTAGGATATCGTGCCCGGATGGGCTTATCTATCTTAGCACGATAAACCTTGGGGCCTTAATGATTTTCATGCGCTTCAAATCGGATGTCGGGTCAGGACCGCCACCGTTTAAGTGCGTAGTTATGTGGACGCCCGCTTTGGGGCGCAAGGATGAAAATGAAATCATTTATTAAAATCGTTTTGTTGTTAATTATACCATTAAATTTATATTCTCAAGAAATTATTGAAACACCAGATGTTCTTGATATGTTTTCAGATAAAACCATAAATAAGGAATATGAACCAGTAACACTATTATTTGATTTTTCTAAAAAAGAAATGTTATCCTATAACTATTCAGAGTCTAATGATTCATTTTCTGAAACAAGTTTATCCCCTGGTATTACAAATCAAAAAAACAAAAGTACAAGCAAACTCATATTAAATATACTTGGAAATGGTTATGCTGAAATTGAATATAAAGATATAATGAGTGATTCGCAGGTATATTTTGATATTTCGAAGGATGCAGATCCGATAAGTACAAATTTTGGACCTAGAACAATTTTATATCAATATCTATCAGAAGATGGAAAAGTTATGAATAATCAAATTATTGAGTTCAGAACTAAAATAATGATGCCTTCTTCTAGTATGAAAATTGAAGCAGATAAAATTGTTGAAGAAGAGGTCATTATGCCACTCAATTTTAACGGATCATTTCTTCAGATTAAAGGAATGTTGTGTATCAAGGGAGCTGGCATTTATCAAATAGAAAATAAAAAATATTTAAAAATTGAATCTAGGCTGGAATTAAACTCCGACGATATACCTGATGATTTTAAAGATCAATTAAAACTGCTAATAATCTCCGAAGGAATATATTACTATGATATAAATGAACAATCATACTATTCAGGAGATATAACAATAACAACAAGTCTTTCTTATAAAACAACTGGACTTAATTTTTTTAATAGTGAAATATCTCAAAAGTCAAATGGAACAGAGCACATTAAATATATAAAGATTGACAATAATTAAACAAATTAAGAATCCTAAAAACCGCATCTGTAAAGTATGATAAAAAATAACTTGACACCATATGCGACACCACTTATAATATAATTATGGCACAGTGGGACAAGCTTTTAGACAGAATAAAATCCCTCGATAAAGATATGCGTTTTGCAGAGCTTAAAAAGGTCCTGCAAAGTTATGGATATACAGTATCCCAACCGAAAGGCGGAAGCAGTCATTATATTTTCAGAAAACCTGGCTGCAATCCTATTACCATTCCTAATCATGAACCCATAAAAGTAGTTTATGTGAGAATGGTAAAAGAAAATGTAGAATCTGAAGAAAAGAACAAGGAGGACTGACATGAAAACATTAGAAGAATACATGAAAATGCCTTATAAATTGGAAATCATTCCTGATACAGAAGAATCTGGTTATGTAGCATCATATCCAGAACTTCCAGGCTGTATTACTTGCGGTGAAACAATTGCCAGTGCAGTAGCAAATGCAGAAGATGCAAAAAAAGCATGGCTCTTAGTAGCAATAGAAGAAAATATTGAAATTGCAGATCCAGACAGTGCTGATTCTTATTCAGGTCAATTCAAGCTGCGCCTTCCAAAAACATTACACAAAACTCTCGCCGAAGATTCAAAGAAAGAAGGAGTAAGCATGAATCAATATTGCGTTTATCTCCTTGCTAAAAATTCTGAAAAAGAACATTTAGTATTAGCAAAGAAACAAGCTGTACTCGTGTAACATGCGCATCAAATCGGGTGTCGGGTCAAGCCCGCCACCGTTTAAGCGCGTAGTTATACGGACGCCCGCACTGGGGCGCTAAAGAAGGTAAATGAAAAATAAAAGGTTAAAACAACTGTTTTGGATTTTAATAGTATTAAACTCATTTATAAATGTTGTAAGTGCAAATCAAAAAAAAGAAAACATACATTTTTCACTTACATATTTATTTCAGAAAGGTTATGGAGAACAGACAATATACTCCATTTATAATGAAGAAAAATTACTTACTAACTTAGACTGCTTAAAAGATCGTAACATTCTTGAAATAAGATTCGATAAAGAAAATAAAAATTCAATCTTATTTGCTGAAAAAATTGATAATCTATATCGTGTAGTTAAACTTGATTATATTAAAAATGAGGAAACAATCCTGTTTGAATTTGAACAGCAAATATATAGCTTTAGTGCTTTTACCGAAAACAGTTTTTTCTGGTGTGAACGTTGTGAAAAAAGTCCTGAGCCTCATATTTTATATGAATATGATTCACGTACAAAAATAATAAAAAAGCTATATGAAGTAGAAGATATTCGCCGCGGACCAGAATATTCATATGAACACAGATATATTACAAGTGTTCTAGCAAACGATAATTACATTTATTTTTATATGAATGGTGGCTTTATCGGAGATTCAGGAAGTTATGTAATCAACCGCTCTACAGGCGAAATTCGAAAACAGGAAATTGATCTTGGATGGGCTCATCCAAATAGCAGGTTTAAGAATAAAATAATTCGTGAAGGCTCTTCTGTTATTCAATCAGAAAAAATACGATATTGGGAAAGTAATGGTCGAAGTTGTGTTATTTTTGATTTAATTTCATTTAAAGAAATTCAATGTACTTTTAAGAAAAGATATGAACGAATGGCCGGCCCTTTAATACTTCTCTCAGATGATTATTTTCTGGTTCCACTTTGTATCAGTCCAATTAGAGACTCCTGGAATAATGGTCTTTTTGGAAATAACTGGACAGTATGTTATACAGTATTTGATATCAAAAAAAATAAAGCCGTTTTTAATGGTATTGTTTCTGAAACTAATAAAATGCACATTGTTGATGCTATATTAATTAATTGATACAAATTTACAATTTTTACCTTTTTTTCGTTAAATTTATGATATAATACTATATGGAGGTCCTGTATGTCTGATGCTCTTGAAGATGTAGAAAATAGAGTTCGAACTTTCTCTTTAGCAGAACAAATTCATCTGTTGAATTTCATTGCAAGTAATATAAACAAACGGTCTTCTATTCTAAATAATCAATATTCAGAAGAAGAATCTCTACAAAAAATACGGGAATCAAGCCTTGCTACTGTTTGGGAGACTGTAAAGAATGATACGTGGTGATATTTATATGCTTGATTTTGGGATTCCTTTTGGCAGTGAACCCGGACGACGTCGTCCAGTAGTGATAATTCAAGCTGATAAAGAAAATCTAAATAACCTTAATACAAAAGTTGTTGTTCCACTTACATCAAATACCATAAACGCAGACTTGAGAGGAAATGTTTTTCTTCCTAAAAATGAATCTGGTCTTTCAAAAGATTCTGTTGCTTTGATTCATCAAATTGTAGTCGTAGATAAATTCCGTCTTGAAGAAAAAATTTCAAAACTTCCTAAAAAACTTCTTTCAAAAATCGAAGAAGAAATCGACTATGTAACAAAAGAATAATCACATAACACATATAAGGCCCCAAGTTGTCAATACTAATTCTAAAAAAAATACAACTTAGGGCTGTTTTTCAAAGTAAACAGTCTTTTTTTTTGAGAACAAAAAAAGGTCTCTCATCAAAATAAAAAACAAAACTGAATCGTTA
>JAFZWX010000011.1 GCA_017617145.1 Treponema sp.
GCCGATACTCAGCGGGGTTGCCGTAAAATAGATGACCTTTTCAAGGATTTCGTCAGGCCCGATAAAACCTTCGCAAAGTTTCACGATGTCTATCCAATAAGCATTTCCCCATTTTTTATCTGCCGAAACTGAACGCTTTATGCCGTAATAGAAATTGAAACCATCAATGTAAAATGTAACCAGTTTCTTGCTATCGTTTTCCATAACGCAAATTAACAACAAAGCCAAAAAAAAGAGCCACGACAGGCGTGGCTCATAACCATTCAAGAAAGAATGGCGTTGCATTGAACGCGGTATATAATTTAAAATAGGCTTTGTCAAGATTTATTTAAGAAAAATTTTATTACCACCATAAAATGATTGGTTTTTGTCGGAGCGTGGGCGGCTCGCCCGCAGGTTTCAGGGTTTACGGTGTCAGTTGTTTTTGGTCTTTTCTACGATTTTTTAAGATTTTTTTAAACTAAAATATCGATCACTTTACCACGCCTTTTGTAGCCGCAATCTTTTTATCTGAATACATAACCACATCTTTTATTACAAGCTTCTGCACGGCAGAGATGAATGTTTCCATTGCGTCATAATCAGGTTTGCCGTCTTTTACAGGAAGCATTATATCCAGTGTATCAGCATCTTTTGCATAAAAATTGTGTCCATAATTAAATTGCCCGTTGTGAGCAGACTTGTGGCATGCAGTTGTAACAAAAACGGCTGCGTGTTTGGGTAAATCTTCTGTATGAACAACTGCAACATGGTCATCAGCTCCATAATCATAATTGCGGTATTTTGCAGAACCAAACATATCAATTGTTGTCGTATTCTTTGAAAAAACTTCAACATCGTTACTAATAAATGCAGAAATTCCTTCGTCTGCTTCGCCAGCTGTAACAAATGGCAATTCACCTTCTATTCGGTCATCGCTTTTCAGTCGCTTTCCTCTTGTAGACTTGCCAAATAAAGATTCAAGATTGAATTCCTGCCACTCAAGCGAATCAAAGGCGTTTAGTGTGTTTTGTTCCTCAGCGGTCAATGTATAGTCTGACAATCCTGTAACGGTGAGGTACGACTGTAGTTCGCATATACGCTCCTCTTCGAGCTCGCGTATAAACGACTCCATAAAATCAAAATTCATTTCTCCTGTTGATGTGACTGGAAGAGTAATCATTTCATCTTGAACACGCTCCCAAGATGCCTTGTGCTCATAACCAAATTTTGTTTTTATTGACTTGAAAATTGAAGTCGTAAAGAAATGCAAAACATTAGCCGTTGTTTCAAAATTTGGCTTTATCAAATATGCATTATACAGAACTCCTGTACATTGAGGTTGTGTATAAACATTGCCTGTCGAAACAGCACCATCATTCACAATATCTATTGTCATTTCAGCAGAATCAAAATCTTGAGGTCTGCCATAGTACATAACGCCGTTATCACCGTCTTTTGCATTTACAAGAGGTAAAGAAAACTCTTTTGTTTTTACTCTTGAAACATCTAAATCTTTTTCAAACTTAGTTTTCTTGAACTTCAAATCAAGTTTCTCAAACAAATCACCAAGCCTGAATTCACCCCACTTGACCGCCTGCAGTTTTTCGGCAAGTGGGGCAGCTATTTTCCCAAGCCTGTTTCTCCGTCTGTTTCATTTGCTTGTGTTTTTAAGAGATTTGACACTTCCCACGCAAGATAATCTGCAACAGTCTTCTTAAAGTCCTGCAATGTCGGCTTTGTATCTACTGGTGCGCTCTGATTCCAGTCTGCTCCGTTTTCCGGGTCAATCGTGCTTTCGTAATATTCTTTTTCTGTAAAAATATTCAACTTGCTTTTGCCAAAGCGGACAAGATTCACGATTTCATCATATCTTTCTTTTGCGTTGTCTGTGTCACGTAAGTTTATACTTGCTTTCTTGCGATTTGTTCTGGTGTAGCCGTCATTTGAAAAATCAATGAACTTTACGATTTCGTCTTTCTGATGTGTTTCGCCTACTCTGAATACATACACATTTGTCTGAACGCTAGATTTTCCGACAAATAGGTCAATCGGCATTTTTATACTTGCAAGAAGTGTGGAATGTTTCAAAATCTTTTTGTTGTATTCAACGGCTTTTCCGCTTCCAGCACTGTTCTGAATGATAATTGCCGCATAGCCTTTTTCCATCATCGAAAGGGCTTTTTCTACGAAAACCATTCCGTTACCACTTGCAGAATATGGTGGATTCAAAACAAACGCAGTTGCAGGAAATTTTTCTGTAGTGCGTACAAATCCATAGTTTCCGCTAAAATCGGTGAGAGAGTTTTTGTTCAAAATATTGCTGCTTCCGTCTCCCATCAAAATCATATTGAGAATTGCAAGCATATATATTGACGGCAAGATTTCCAATCCCAAAAGCTGATTTGCCTTTATGAACGCTTCTTTTTTCTTGAATTCTTCAGGGCTTTGTATATTCGCTTTTGCATCGTCAATCATAATATTCATTGCCGCAACAAGAAGACCTGCTGAACCTGTGGCAAAATCCCAAACATAGCTGTCTTTGTTCACTCTAGCAAGCCGAGCCAAAAGAGTTGCTACATAACTCGGAGTCAAAACAACATCGTTTAGTTTGTCCTGCGAAAAACCAAGCCAATTGTACATTTCGTTGAAAAGCCTGCCTGTAAAGTCAGTTGTAAGTCCGATTTTGTAATACAACCCCAAATCATCTATTACTTTTGAAAATACCCTTTTAAGCTGGCTTTCTCCATTTATAGGCTTGTTGATATTTTCATTTGTCAAAAGTCCTTGTGAAAAAGATTCTATAATAAGATTCTTTTTATCCTCTGGCACATTTTTAGCAGTCAAGAAAGTGTTGATTTTGCGAAGCATTATGTCGCCGTCACGTTCTCCTTTTTCTGAGGATGACTTCAAATCTGATTTTTCGAGCGGTTTTACAGGATTATCGCCTTTTATACCGAGGTTTGCGATAATCGAAGCTGCAACAAGATAAATGCGTGCAGACTCTCCAAGTCCGCTTTCGTTTTTATAAATGTCATTATTGAGTTTTACAAGGCTTGCTGAAATTTCTGCCTCACGCTTTTCAATGCTTTTGTTTTTCTCTTCTTCGGTAAGATTTAATGATTTTACTTTTTCAATAAATGAGTCGAAGTTTTCTTTCTTTAAAAAAGACAAGTCTGTGTATTTTGCAACTTCCTGACCATAACCGTAGTTTTTGCCAGAAACATAATAAACACCGATTTCGTGCTGTAATTTTCCGCTTTCATCTTTATAACCAGTAACACCAATAGAAATGATGTCTTCATAATCTGTGTAATGCAAAAGAGCGTTTGCATAGTGAACCGCACCATTTACGGCATAAGAATTGATGTTCTTGTAGTCGTTTTTGTTGTCAGATGTTTTTATTGCAACATTGCCATTTTCATCGAATTTTACAAGTCGGTCTTTATAGCCTTTGTATTCAATGAGCACAGGGTAAGCCGTGCCGTAAGAATCATAAGCAAGCAATTTGCAGTCTGGTCTGTTTCCTCCTGTTCCACCCTGCTTTGATTTATATTCGTCCAAAGCCTTGTCGATTGAGTCATTAAGTCTTTCTTGCTCCAGTTTGTAATCAAGTTTGTATGATTTGAGCCAACCATTTACCAAGTCAGCAATATTTGGCTCTACCGATTGTTGCTTCGAGTTTTTTGCTATCATATTATTTTCTCCTTACTTTTTTCTTGAATTTTCCCCTAACAACCAAAACGCCCCGCACCATACCCCAAACCCCGCCCCTTTTCAAGAAATAACCGCTTAATTTTATTGAATAATTTTCTAATTTTTATCTAAGGAGAGTCGAAGAAAATGATGCGTTTTTGCGATTGGTTTTAGCGCTTAATTTAATTTGAGGTATTATAAAAGCATCCGCCAATTATCACAAAATCCGTAGTAACGCAGAGAAACAAACGGAATTTTTTCAGACAATTCAACTATTTCCTTTTTCATTGAATCGAACTCTTCCAACTTGAGTAAACGCTTCATTATCACTATGAAACCAAAAAGATGAGCGTTGTCAACGACTCCGTCTTTCACTCTGAGCAGGGAAAGTTCCCTTTTATTAAGCCACGGTTTTTGCTCAAACAATCTGTTAAACAAGCGGCTGCCGTGAGCACAGAGATTCCGGATAATCGTCAGGCTGTGCATAAAACTTTTCAGCAGGTCGGCTCCTTTTTTATTCGAATCGAGTCCCAAAGAGTCTGCAACGGAATTCTGTATTTTTCGTTCAGAAATCGAATAGAAAAACGAAATATCCGATATGGTCAACAAATCCACATAAGCCCACAACGGGATCTGATTTTGATGCAAATCTTCAATAAAATGCTTTAAATAGGCTTCATGTTTGAGACTCGTCATTTTTTGTTTTTCCGCTTTTTCGATTATTTCACGGTATTTGACATGATCAGAAAAATGTTTTGATTCCAAGTAGCCTAAGGCCCCGTAACATTTGGTGAATTCGTAGGAATAAACTGATTTGAAAGCGACCTCTATCAGCTCGAGATAATGCAATAAAATATGTCTTAACACATGGTCAAAATCATAAATATCAACAATATTCTGAAAATTTGCCCCTCGGTCAAAAACATCATGAGAACGCAGAGTCAAAGAATAACCGCTGATCCTGTAATAATTGTTGCGCTTGAGAAATTCGAAGGCCTGTCTTTCATCAGGAATGTCAAGACCTCGTTCTTTAAGGATCTTGATTTGTTCTTCTATTGTTTTGAATTCTTTAGATCCCATGTGATGCAGAAAAAAAACAGAACGCCCCCAAGTGTGCGTGAAAAACAGAGGCCTGGGGGAGAAGTTGCACAAATAATACTGAATATTTTTTCAAAATCAAGAGTTTTTTGATTGCTCCTCCAACAAAAAAACGATTCAAAAACAAAAATATTCTAAAAATCAATTTGCAAAAGTCAAATTATTTTTGAATTTGTTATTTAACAACAATATTTTAATTTGATATTTATTTGAAAATATTTATCATTATCTTGCAATAAGTTTATTTTGGAAAACAAAATGAAAAATGAAATTGCGATTTACAACGAAATCGACTTGCAGTCAAAGATTTACACTATTCGGGGAATGAAGGTGATGCTCGACTTTGATCTGGCAGAGATCTATGGATACACTACCAAGCGTTTTAATGAACAAGTCAAGAATAATATTGAGAAATTCGATGAAGATTTCAGGTTTCAGCTGACAAAAGACGAATATCATGCAATCCTAAGGTGTAAAAATTGCACCTTAGAAAATCAAGATATTATTCTAAGGTCGAAAAAATCGACCTTAGAAATTGAAGATAAAAACCAATCTGTTCTAAGGTCAAAAATTTTAACCTTAGAACAAGGAAAATACTCAAAATATCTTCCTTACGCCTTCACAGAACAGGGAATTTATATGTTAATGACAGTTCTTCGCGGTGATTTGGCAATCAGACAAAGCAAAATATTGATCCGACTTTTCAAAGGAATGAAGGATTTCATCATCGAGAGAGAACATTTAATCAGCTATGACGAGGTCACAAGACTTGCGTTCCAGACTTCTCAGAATACCAAAGATATTGCCAGAATAGACCAAAAAGTGTCAGCAATAGCAACTATTATCGAGGATTTCACTTCTCCAGAAATGAAAAAGGATTTTTTGTTCTTAAATGGCAGGTCTGTTGAAGCGGACTTGGCGTATCAGGAAATTTATTCGCAGGCAAAAGAGACTATTTTCGTGATTGATAATTATATCGGCTTGAAAACGCTGGTGCTGCTTAAATCGGTGCCGGAGAATGTAAAAATAACGATATTCAGCGACAATTTGAAAAAAGGGCTCCATCAAAAAGAATTCGACGATTTTTTGAATGAATATCCTAATGTTGCGGTTTCTTTAAAGCGGACAAACGGCATTTTTCATGACAGATATATAATCATTGATTTTGGCACGCAAAACGAAATCATTTATCTCTGTGGAGTTTCATCAAAAGATGCAGGGAAAAGAGTCAGTTCAATAATGGCAAGCTCCGACAATTTACTTTATGAGCCTTTGATTAAAAATCTTTTGAAAAATCAAGAACTTGTCTTGTGAACTTACAGAATACATTCCGAAAACTGAACATATAATTCGACCGTCATAACGGACGAAACACCTGTAACGGCTGAAAAATCGGTAATTACAACTACCGATTTGAAAACAAACCCGTGGGAGTTTCGACATATAAATCTATATCGGAAATGCCTAAGAAATTTCAGCAAGTTATGCCTGATA
>JAFZWX010000012.1 GCA_017617145.1 Treponema sp.
AGCAGGAAATAACACACGCAATCACCGCCATAGTTTTTCCGGCTTTGCCGTTGTCAGCCTTAATGTGTTCTTCCAAACGTCGCGCCGTTGCACAGACATTCGGATTAAACTGACAGGCAGTGCTCCTGTTATCCAGACAGTCCATCCGCTTTTCCATAGCTTTCTTAAACTCCTTCATTTCAGAACGGAATCCGGAAAGCTCAACATTCAAATCATTAATTGATTTCACCAATACACCAATTTCCTCGATATGCATCCTCCCGAAACCTTAAACTCGCGTTACCCAGATTTCGCTAGAAAAGGCTTCTTCTTTTTTATATCTGAAAGTAAGCTCATCAATTCTTACTTTCTTAAATGCAGAATCTTTGTTTAATCGGATATCCATAAATGCACCTACGCGTGCATGAATCAAAGGAAGATAAGTTGTCAGGTAATAAGCACCTTTGCAGTTAATACATTCCTGCAAAAAGTCACGAGCTCGTCGCTGGCAGAATGGCTCATTCTCGAATAAATCATCAGAGAGATATTTAGAAGTAATGTTTTTTACAATCTGGCCTTTAGTGGCAATCTCGTTGTCATCTTTTACAAACACGCTGTAGTTGGTTTCAGAAATAATCGCACGTCCTGTGATAGCGGCCTTACGAAGTCCAATCAATTGTCCGTCTCTGCTTAATTGAACAATTGCTCTGTCTTTGTAAGTTGTAGTGTCATATTGAATAACAGAAGGCAGCCCGGTCCCTGAGCCTGTCGAAGGGCCGGTAACTTCCATTGCGTCTAAGAAGTCCTGTTCAGAATCAATCTGATCCGCATAAACAACATTCCTCGTTTTTCCTTCATCATTCTTTGCGGTATATATTGCCTGGTAATCAGTATCAGAGATTATCTTTCTTGTATCATCAGTGAACGGATAGTACGGCCTCATATCTTCGTCATACCAAACCGGTGCATCAGAGTATGACCAGAGCTCCTGGCGTTCAGTCTGCACATAACGTGTATATTTCAATCGCACATTGTTTGCATACTTATCGTTATTATTGAAAAATCTATAGTGAGTGATTTCATTTTCAGTAAGTTCAAAGCAGGAATCTTCTGAATATTCGTTTTCAGTGTCATAAGGGCTTTCAATAAATGAAAGAGTCAGATCCTTACCGCATTCAACAACAGCATCATAAGCTTTAGCAAGGGCGCAAAGTTCTTTCCACGCAGAACCGGCAACTACGACATAAGGCACATCAAACGGAAGAGAACCGCAGTTTATTTCTGCAGCGTTGATGCCGCCACGAGCTGCAATAATATGAACCAGTGAATTTTCAGGATGCAGTCTGTCACTCACAACCGCATGAACAATAGTCTGTGCATCAGTCCAATTTCTCTGGAGCTTCGTATCATTCAGAATAGAACTCAAATCAATCAGACGTACCTTGGTAGTCTTATCAAGATAACCTGTCTCCTGACTCTGAAATCCATTATCATCAACAAAAAGATGAAATCTAAAGAATGTATTTTCACGGCTGCCAAAGCAGTACCATATCTGAACGCCAAGCCCTGTTGTATATTCAGAATTGTGTTCAACATCATAAAGCCCTTTAAGCAGAAGCTCTCCGAAGTTTACAATTCCGCCGTCTTCTGTTTTATAAGAGGTTGTAACGCATTCCAAAATGTCAGAATCTGGAATATAAACATCACCACCTGCAAGTTCAAAGACAACTCTCACAAACGGTCTTGAATCAGTATCGCGAATCTTACTTTCAACTTCCGGCGGTAACTCATAGAATCTCATAGCACCACCTGTGTGTTCTGGCTTTGATTTCGAATATTAAAAACAACTGCACCGGTAACTTCAAACTTCTGAAAGCACAAAACCGTATCAGCGCAGTTAATGTCTGTCATATCATCTAGAGGCTTTAAGTCGTAAAGGTCTAACCAGATTCCAGTTCTGGCATCCAGCTGTATTGTCAGCTTTTCAATATTGTTCTGTGCCGGATAATGTTCAGTATTTAATGGAAAGTAAAGTGTGATTTGATATTTAGCTTTTTCAGTAAACTTTCCAGTAAGCTCAAAGCGGTAAACAAGAGGTAGAGTTTTGGAATCAGCAATTACAGAATGTCCGTCATAATAAAAAGTGCGGCACTCTGTCCAGGGAAGAGAAGGAGTTGTAATATCCCAGCCAGTAACGTATGAATCATCATTATCTTTTACATCAAGGCGGAAATAAAGAGGCTCGTTATTTTCACCACGAAGCTCAAACTCTTTTACAGATACATTTTTATAAATGAGATTTGTACAAACGCGGTCTACAAGAATATCAAACTTATCGTCAGAATAAAAAAGCAAAAGGAACAGAGCAAGAATATTATTATATTCAAGTCTTGTAACCACGCAGCCAGTTATAGACTTGCCGGTTTCAACAAGCTTTTCTCTGTTCCTAATGCCGATGCAGCCTGGAAGAGCGTAGCCTTTCGACGCTTGTCGTACAGTTTCCTCGCTGTATGGTAATGGATAATATTCGCCGTCTTTCGCCACAGTCAGTGTGCAGCTCTTTCCCTGAATCATCATAGGGAAAGTGTAAACTGATTATGCCGAACCCAAATGCTTAAAAAGTCTTATTAACAGTAGCAAAAGTATTATGGGAGTGGGACAATAAAATAAATTACATAAACGGCATTATGAGCAGTTCGC
>JAFZWX010000086.1 GCA_017617145.1 Treponema sp.
ACTGGCCGAAAGGTAACTAAGGCAGAACTGCCTGCAACAAAATAAAGGGTAAAGAGACTGGGTTTCTGGTTGTTTCTCTTGAACTTTTTATTGGCTTTTTTCGGTGGTCTTTTGGTGGTTAATTCAGCCGGACGCTAACAGTGCATAGAAAAGGTAAGTAAAGATTTGAATATATGTGTTAATAAAATGATAGTTGAGAATAAGATTGTATCTCTTTTAGGTGAGCGTACTAGTGCATTAATTCTAGAATTTCATCATCAAAACTCTCTGAATTGAAGATAAAAGAGATTTTGAAATCTTTTCTGAAAAATCGGTATAATGCGTTATCGAATATTAATATGTGTGTTATCATCATTTGTTCCTGACATTGTTTTTTGACAAGGAATGATATACAATTAAACAGAAGTTCTTGGGATTAATAGAATGTTAAAATCAAAGTAATTCAGTTGAATAATCAAATATGTATAGAATAAGATAAGCAGGTGTACGAATGGAATACAATATTTATTGTGATGAGAGTTGTCATCTTGAAAATGATGATAGCAACGTAATGGTTCTTGGTGCAATTTGGTGTCCAGCAGAAAAAGCTAAAGAAATAAATCATCGAATAAGAGAGTTTAAACAAAAATATGGGCTCGCAGACTCTTATGAATTAAAATGGACAAAAATATCAAAAAATCATTATTCCTTATACTTAGATATTATTGATTATTTTTTTGATCAAGATAATCTGCATTTCCGGGCAATAGTAATTCCTGATAAAACATTACTTAATCATGCTTCTTTTGGACAGACTCATGATGAATGGTATTATAAAATGCTGTTCACGTTATTAAATAATATTTTAGATCCTGCAGAAGCTTATAGAATTTTTCTTGATTATAAAGACACTCAAGGTGTAAAAAGAATTCAAAAACTGCATGAAGTTTTAAGAAATAATTATTATGATTTTTCAAGAACAATAATTAAGGATATTAATTTGGTGCAATCAAAACAGGTTGGATTAATTCAATTAACTGACATTTTTACAGGAGCCATATGTGCAGCAAATAAAAATTTTAATTACAATTTTGGAAAGAGTGAAGTTATACAAAGAATAAAAACAAAATCTAGATATTCATTGCAACAATCTACGCTATTAAAAGCAAAAAAAATTAACTTATTAATTTGGAGACCATCTTCAAGAGGAGCATATTTTGATTAATTTACCAGAATTGATGCTCCTAGATTTATATGAAAATGACTGGGATTTATACATAAATGCCGTTTATGAAGAATTCAAAAAAGATTTTATTTTAAATTCGACATATTATGATGATATGAAAATAGGATTAAGGACAGAACCGATTGAGCGTGAAAAAGTTGCTACTTTTTGGCACTTAGTTTCAGTAGGCGCCATTGAAGATCAAAGATCAATTGAAATTGAAAGATGTGAAAGAATAAAGTGGCCCAAAGTATTTATCGAAAATCATTATGATGAATCTTTTCTAGTATGGGAAAATGAGAGGAAAGGAAAAACAAATCTGTGTATATATAATTCTGAAAATCGTTATATTACTGTGTTGGGTGAACGCAAAGACTATTACTTACTCTTAACGGGATATTATGTAAAGGAAAATCATCGTCATGAGAAGTTAATTAAAGAGTATGAAGCTTTTAAAAAGACAAGAGCCCTCTCAAAATGAAAGGACTCCGAATACTCCTTCTACACCAGGTAGATAAGCTACTTATAATATAACATATGTAGTAGAAAAAAGCAAGTTTAGGCCTATTTAATGTAGACAAAGATGAAAACTGGTATAAATTGAAAATTAGACGAGATTTAGACGAGATTTAGACGAGATTTAGACGAGATTTAGACGAGATTTAGACGAGATTTGCGAAAAGGCTTTCGGGGACATCTATTAGTAATGGAGGTAATTTATGGCTTCAATTAATCGCTATCAGACAATTAATGATATTCCTGCAAGTAAGGGAAAAGATGTGCTTTTGAAGATTCTTAATTCTCCAAGAGCTGATATAAAGAAATTGCAGAAGATTGCAGCAGATTATGAAGCTAAAGCTCTAGAAATGGATAGAAATAAAAAGGTTATTGAATAACAGGGTAATTAATTATGAAAATTCAGATCATAAACTTAGGTGATGTTCCATGTCTCGTCCAGCTGGTAAAGATGCTTTCCTATTACTGGATTCACAATAATAAACTATCATTTATCAATACAGATAACCCTTCTATGTTCTTAACAATTTAGACACCACTTCAAGCTATATCTTCAAGCTATATCGCTTCACCCTAAAAAAAAATCATTTTTTTTCAAAATTTTTGTAATAAGTCCACTTTTAATTCTATATTATATATGTAAAAAATTAAGTTTTCTGCATTTTACAGATGGCTTCCTTTATTTTTTTAGAACAGTATGCTTTGGTTTGGTGTGGTGTGCCATGGGCTGTTCAAAAAAAATGGAGGGCTATGTATGGGTGAAAAGGATATAACAGAAAAGAATCTAGAAGCCTGGAATGATGTATTTGCGGATATTGTAAATGTCCTTTTGTTTAAGGGCAAAAGACTCATCAAAGAGAACGACCTTGAAGCAGATACAAAAGACAGTATGTTAAAGCTCGAGGGTGAGATTCATGAGCAGGAACGTGATGTTTCAAAATTCTGGAAGAACGGAGAAATAAGAATCTCCATTCTAGGGTTTGAAAATCAAACAGTACAGGATAATGACATGCCTCTTCGTGTAATAAGCTACGACGGAGCAAGTTATAAGCAGGAACTTCTGGATAAAAACCTTAAACAAAAGTATCCTGTGGCTACGCTGGTTCTTTATTTTGGAACAGATTCAAAATGGAAAGCGCCAAAGCGGCTTCATGATTGCTTTACGATTCCAGAAGAGCTTAAGCCTTTTGTAAGCGATTACAAAATCAATGTATTTGATATTGCCTGGCTCAGCGATGAAACAATTGATATGTTCAAGAGTGATTTTAAGTTTGTTGCAAAGTATTTCCAGACAAAGAGATTGAATAAGAAATATGTGCCTACAAATGATGAAATTACTCACATTGATTCATTACTAAAACTGTTTTCAGCATTAACAGGTGACAATTATTTTGAATCGGTTTATAATGATAGTAACTTTAAGAATAAAAAAGGAGGTGTTACTATGGGCGGTATTTTTGAGGACTTTGTAAATGAAGGAAAAGAAATAAGGACTGCTGAATTGGTAAAAAAGATGCTCGAAACAAAATTTGCCACAGAGCAGCAGATAGCAGACCTCCTGAAAATTTCTGTCAAAGAAGTAAAGAAGATTGCCGCAAAAGTCCCTGTTGAGGCTTAACGCGCTTATATGGTTTAATTCATGAACACAGAAAAAGCCCTCTACCTAATCCCCGTAACTCTAGGCGACACGCCCATTTCTCAAGTGCTGCCTGATTATAACCACGACATCATTGTTGGTATAAAACACTTCATTGTAGAAAACATCCGTTCTGCACGCCGCTTTCTTAAAAAGGTGGAGCAGACCATAGACATAGACGAGCTTACTTTTTACGAGCTCAACAGACACACCGACCGTAAGATAATCGGAGAGTATCTGGAGCCGTTGACACATGGACAGGCTGTTGGAATTATTTCGGAAGCTGGTTGCCCTGCTATTGCTGACCCTGGAGCAGATGTTGTTGCTATTGCGCAAAGCCGGGGCTTTAAGGTTGTGCCGCTGGTGGGGCCTTCTTCTATAATTATGTCTGTTATGGCAAGCGGTTTTAACGGACAGAGCTTTGCTTTTAACGGGTATCTTCCGGTTGACCTTCCGGGGCGCATAAAGGCACTCAAAAAGCTGGAAACCAAAGTTTATAACGACGACCAGACTCAGCTTTTTATTGAAACTCCTTACCGCAATTCTAAAATGATGGAGAGCATGCTTCAGGCCCTTCGCCCAACTACAAAAATCTGCATTGCAGCAGGCATTACCACACCGCAGGAAACTATTATTACAAAGACTGTTGAAAAGTGGAAAAAGTCAAAAATGCCTGATTTTGAAAAAGTGCCGTGTGTTTTTCTAATTGGGAAGTAGATTGCCACGTCGCTTCGCTCCTCGCAATGAAAAATCAGCTTATTCCGTCATTGCGAGCGCAGCGCGGCAATCCACTTAATTATACGGCTTCACACCCTTCGGAACGTACTCCCCGTTAAGTGCTGCCAGCATTGCTTTTAGCGAATACTCGCACCGCCAGCTATAGCCAAGTAAAATTGTGTCGCACCAGCTGAGTTGTTTTGTTAGTTCCGGCGACATGGTCGAAAGTATGATTACTTTTTTGCCTTTGTCTTTAAAATAGTTTGCAATTTTTACATGATTTTCGCTGGATACACAGATTATGATTGTACTGTAATTTGCGCTTATGTCTGGCAACTGGTCTATTACCCATTGGGTTTCATTAGGACCTGTCTCATAATTAAAGTAAACCTGGCCGGCGTTAGGGTAGCGTAACAGGGCATCGCGGAAAAAGCAGTTAAGTGAGCCTAACAACAAAATTCTTCCGCTTGTGTTTGTGTCTAGCGGCATGGAACCCTGTTTTTGTACTGTTATGGAACGGCAGGCTTGTTCTACAAAAAACTTTTCGCCTTCTTTATCTGGAATCAGGTTGTCAATTGAATTCGGGTCGGGGTAGAGTGGGGCAATTTCGTTTCCGCTTTTGTAGTAATCAAGCTTGGCTTTAATAACGCGGTAAGCTGCATCTTTTACTCGCGCGCGGAATTCTGCATCGTCACTCATCAAATTAAGATTTCGGTACCACAAAGCTTCGTTCAATTGTGCTGTGCGTGAAGAAAGAATTATATCGTTACCCGCTTCTATTGCCATTTTAAAAGCATTCGAAATTGTTCCTGCATAAATTGTTGCACCTACCATTTCCATATCATCTGTAATAATCAAACCTTCATAGCCCATCTGATTTCTAAGTAAATCGGTAAGAAAATATTTTGAAAGACTTGCAGGTGCTCCGCTTGCTTCAATCTGCGGAAAACTTAAATGGCCGCTCATTATGGCAGGGCAGTTTTCTTTTATTAAATACATGTATGGTACAAGTTCGCGGTTCTTAAAAGTTTCAAAATCAATATCGATTACAGGAAGCTTACCGTGTGAGTCTAACTCTGTGTCGCCGTGGCCCGGAAAATGCTTTACTGTTGGAATTACTCCCGCTGCTTGTGACCCTGCAGCAAAGGCGGCTCCAAGAATTCCTGCTTTGTTGGGGTCATCGCCAAAAGAACGCGTTCCAATAATTGAAGAATCGTGATTTGTAAAAAGGTCAACTGTTGGCGCAAAGTTCATGTTTATTCCAAGGGCACGGATTTCGCGGCTTATGTAATATGCGCTGTACCATGAATCGGTAGGATATCCAGCTGCTCCAATTGCCATGTTGCCAGGTGTTATCATTGTGTCGCCCTTTACATGACGGATTGAACCGCCTTCCTGATCTGTTGCTACAAAAAGTGGAATTTTGAATCTGTTGTTTTGTGCTGATGTTTGCAAGGACGAAATTGATTTTGCAACAAGGTGAATGTCGTTTGTGTTCCAGCCGAATACCTTTACGCTTCCAAGTCCACGGTCTACCCAGTCGTACAAAAGTTTTTCTGGTTCTTCTCCTGCCCAACCAAACATCAGAATCTGAGAATATAATTCTGTGTCTGTCATCTGATCTACAATTGCCTGTGCAAGCTGCTCGTTTGGTAAATTATCCCAAAAACTTACTGTGGCTGAATTTGCCTGAGCAAAAAATGAGGATGTTAGGAGAAACAAACATGTGATTGCTGCAAAAAATCGGGCTTTCATTTATCGGATAAACTCTTTTGCGGTATTTGCGGCAATTGCTCCGTCGCTTGCAGCTGTTACAATCTGGCGGAAAGGCTTAGAGCGTACATCACCTGCGGCAAAAAGTCCTGGTATTGAAGTTTGCATATATTCATCTGTTTCGATGTATCCCTGAGGATCTTTTTTTATCATGTCTACTAAATCGGTTTGAGGTGACATGCCTGCAAAAATAAATACTGCATCGCATTCAAGTTCGCTCTGTTCTCCGGTCTTTACATTTTCAAGTGTCACGCCTGTAACCTTGTTCTGTCCTTTGATTTCTTTTACAACTGAATCATAAACAGGTTTTACTCCGGCAGCCAGCATTTTGTCTACAATTGCTTTTTGTGCACGGAAGGTGTCGCGCCTGTGGATTATGCTTACATCCTTTGAAATTGTTGAAAGATAAATTGCTTCGGAACAGGCTGAGTCGCCGCCACCAACTACAATAATTTTTTTATTGCGGAAGAAGGGTCCGTCGCAGGTTGCACAATAAGAAACTCCACGTCCTTTAAACTCTTCTTCTCCCGGAACTCCAAGATTTTTATGAACGGCACCTGTTGCAATGCAAAGGGCAGGGGCTGTGTAAATTGTATCTTTTGTTGTGATTATAAAATCTTTACCACGCTTATCTATAGAAGAAACCTGGACTTGTTTAATCTGTGCTCCAAAGGCTTCGGCCTGTTTACGCAGGGTTTCTACAAAATCGTATCCGTTTACTGCCGGAAAAACTCCCGGATAATTTTCAAGTTCAAAAATCTGAGCAACCTGTCCGCCGGCGCCCATTCCTTCCAAAACGATTGTCTTTAATCCACTGCGGGCAGCATATTGTGCAGAGCTTAATCCTGCCGGCCCCGCACCAATAATAATATAATCAAAATCTAACGTTTCCATACCATCTCATTATATCAAAAAAAAGGGAGAATAAAAAGATATAAAGAAAACACTTATAATAGATTGCATCAGAAAAAAAATAGCGGAAGCGAAGTTGTGGAGGCAAAAACATTCTACATTGCTGCCGCGTGAGCGGCAACGTATATAGTTCCAAGGCAATGTAGCATGTAGGCGGTTAACCGCCGGTTTTGACTCCGCAACTTCGCTGGGAGCAATTTTTTTTCTACTTGCAGGCATGCCTATAAATAATCAGGAATCTTTTTGATTTTATTATACTTGGCGTCGTAGTCGTGGGAGTTGGAACGTATTCCCATTATTCTTTCGTTCTCTGCTGTTAATTGAAGTTTGATCATGGCTTTGAAAATATTCATTAGTGGTTCTGGGTCTAGTGTTTTGTCTAAAAATCCAACCTGTTGAAATTCTTTTATAATATAGTAACAGCACTCAATAGTAGAAATACACTCTGGCGACGGCTCCCTCTTGAATGTAAAAATCGACCTGTAAGACCCTTGAAAACTAAGTTTTGGCAACTCCAGCAAAAATGGATTATGTTCAATCATCTTTTTTGCGCAAAACCAGGTGGCGTCAAGTATGAGTAGTAAAAGCTTTTTGCCCGGTTCCATTGTATTTGTAATAGTCTGTGGTGTAAGTGCATCCTCTCCCGGGTACATAAGCGCGGTAAAATATTGCGGGTCAGCAAGCAGTTCTTGCAATCGTGCGTTTTTAGAAAAATCAAGCCCCACAATTACTTCTGAATTCTTCAAACACAAATGCGAAAGATACCCTGTACCTGTCCTCTGCCTGCGGAATTCTTTGGGATGCATTAAAAAAACAAACTTTATTCCTGTATCAATCGTGGCCCCATACTTACAAAGGCACACCGACTTAGGCTTAAAGCATTTGAAGCAGCGTTCGCTCATAAATTGAATATTAGCATAAAAAGGGGTATATTAGAATATACAGGAAAAGATTCTTTTAATAATGTTACAATTTGAGTTTGTGACCGTAGTGAAAAAAGACTGAGGACAAAACGTTTGCTTTGCAAACTTTGTAAGTTCGCGGAGCGAACGTTACTTCCTTCTGTTGGCTGAAGGCTTTTTTCATGAGAGGGAACAAACTCTAAATAAACAGATATTTATAATGAATTTATTAAACAATTTTTTATCAAATACAAATTTCTCTTCCTACGAAGATTTTTATAAAAACTTCAAATTAAATATTCCCGAAAATTTTAATTTTGCCTACGACGTTGTTGATTTTTATGCCGAGCATTCTCCGCAGCAGCGCGCACTTGTATGGTGTAACGATGAAGGTTCTTCAAAAATCCTTACATTCAACGATATTTCAGTTCAGAGTAAGCTTGCCGCTTTATTTTTAAAACAACAGAATATTCAAAAAGGTGATGTCGTAATGCTTTCGCTTCGTCGCCGCTATGAGTACTGGATTTTTATAATTGCACTTCATAGACTTGGCGCTGTTGCTTTTCCTGTTTCTTCACAGCTTACAAAAAAAGATATTGACTATAGATTTAAAACCTGCAATGCAAAGCTTCTTATAACCGAAACATTTTTGAATGAAAAATGGAATCCTTTTCTTAAAGAAAATCCAAAGCCTCCTGAAATTCCTCGTCCACAGATTTTAGAAAATGATCCGATGCTTCTATATTTTACCTCGGGTACAGAAGGAATTCCAAAACCTGTAATTCACAACTGGCTGTATCCGCTGGCACATATTATTACTGCAAAATACTGGCAGAAAAATATCGATGGAGGACTTCATTATTCAATGGCCGAAACTGGCTGGGCAAAGGCAAGCTGGGGAAAAATCTACGGTCAATGGATTTGTGGTTCTGCAGTTTTTGTATATGATAGAAAAGCTTTTAACCCGCAGTCTATTCTTCAAAAAATTTCTGATTTTAAAGTAAATACTTTTTGTGCGCCACCGGTAATCTATCGTTATCTTGTTGAACAGAATTTTTCAAAATATGATTTGTCGTCATTAAAGCATTGCTGTTCTGCAGGTGAAGCCCTTAATCAAAATGTTGCAGAAATCTTCTATAATAAAACAGGTCTTACAATTTGCGAAGGTTATGGCCAGACCGAAACTGCATTGCTCTGCGCAAATTTTGATTTCAACTCAGAAGAGCTTTCTGTTTCTAGTTTAGGAAAACCTTCTCCTCAATATGACATCAGCATTGTAGACTCAAACGGAAACAAATGTGGTATAAATCAAACCGGCGAAATTGTTATTAAACTTCCTAAAAAACATCCTGTTGGTCTTTGCGAAAATTGTAATAACGGTAGATCGGATTATTTTCATACAGGCGATCTTGCTTACTGTAATCAGGATGGAATTTATTTTTTTATGGGCCGCAAGGATGATGTTATAAAATCTGCAGGTTTTAGAATTACTCCTTTTGAAGTTGAAACAATAATTAATATGCATCCTGCAATTGAAGAAAGTTTTGTTTATGGAGAAACAGATTCAAAACGTGGACAGATTGTTGTTGCATCTGTTGTTCTAAAAAAAGAGTTTGAACAGACTAAAAAACTGGAACAGGAAATTTTTGATTTTATTCGTCAAAATACTGCGCTTTATAAATGTCCGCGGCGAATTGAATTTGTAAAAGAGCTTGCAAAAACATATAATGGAAAAATCAAACGCGGACAAAAAACGGACGGAGAAAAAATTGAAAGTGAATAATAATTTTTTTAATTTTACAAAATCAATTCTTGTCTCCATTTTTTTGTTGTTTGTATTTCTTAGTTTTTCCTGTTCATTAAAATATAGCGAAACAGTTAATGCCGAAGAAACAAATCCGGAATTTATTTTTAATCATGCAAAGCTTATGCGATACGAAAATGGTCAGGAAAAAGTTGTTGTTCTTGCAGACAATATTGAACAGTATAAAGATTCTGATATTACCTACGGGAAAAATGTAAGCTTCAAAACTTATGATGATGACCATAAAATAGAAACAGAAGGTTCCTGCGGATATCTTTATGCCGATTCAGATTCCGAAGTTTATGAACTTTATGACAGTATAAAGCTTTTTAATCATGCACAGAATACAAACTTTTTTGCAAATATGTTAAAGTGGAATGGTAAAACCGAACAGCTTACCGGTGGCAGACGCGATACTGCAAAAATAGAAAAAGATGGAACAGTTATTTACGGTACCGGATTTTCTGCAAGCGGAGTAAGCAAAACATTTAGTTTTTCGGGAACAGTTTCCGGCGAAATAGAAGCCAAGGATAACGAAGAGCCGCAACAGGAGAGTGAACAGGAATGAAAAAGTTTGTTGCCATAATATTTTTACTTTCTCTTTCATTTATACTTTTTGCCGAAAAAATTACTTTCTCTGCAGGAAGCATGAGCGGGCAGGCAGGTGACTCTTCTGCAACTACAACTCTTTCCGGCGGTGCGTTTGTACAAACTTCTTCTATAGAAATACAGGCAGATTCAATTGAACTTTCCGGAGACGATTATCGTTTTATAAAAGCAACAGGAAACATCGTTGGAAAAAATCTTGAAACAAAAATGGAATTCTCCTGCGATTCAATGTCGTACGACCGCGAAACAAAAGTTGCTCAGCTTCAGGGAAATGTAAAACTTACCGATACCGAAAATGATGTAAAAGCCGATGCTCAACTTATTGAATATAATCAGAATACAAATATTGCTGTTCTTCAAATTGCAATAACACTTACTCAAAAGAAAAATATTTGTACCGGTGCTTATGCAGTTTATCAGAAAAATGAACAGATACTTGAGATTAGTGGAAACGCTCAGGTAAAACAGGACGATGATATTTTTCGTGCACAGCAGATAACGCTTAATCTTGAAACTCAAAATATTACGCTTTCGGGAAATGTAAAAGGTTCTGTTACCGAAACTAAAAAAGTCGAAGAACCTGCACCAGCCTCATCCACTGCGCCTGTCGAAGGGAAGGAGTAACATAGTATGGACGAACAACTTGAAGAAGTCACAGAACCTGTAACTGTCGAAGGGCCGCTTCTTCGCGTAAACAGCTTATATAAATCCTTTGGCCGAAAAGACGTAGTAAAAGGCATTGACTTTTCTATGAAAACAGGCGAAGTCTTAGGTCTTCTTGGCCCGAATGGTGCAGGAAAAACAACAACCTTCTATATGGTAGTAGGCTTTTATCGTCCGACTGCAGGCGAAGTTTTCTTAAATGATAAATGTATTACAAGACTCCCTATGTACAAAAGAGCGCGTCTTGGCATTTCGTATCTTCCGCAGGAGCCTTCTGTTTTCAGAAAATTTACTGTAGAAGAAAATATCTGGTCGGTTCTTGAAACCCGCCGTGATCTTACCCATAAACAGAAAAAGCAGCGTCTTGATGATTTAATAGAAGAGTTTTCCATAGGACGAATCCGTTATCAAAAAGCATATACTCTTTCGGGTGGAGAGCGCCGTCGTACAGAAATTGCGCGTTCCCTTGCAATTGAACCAAAGTTCCTTTTGCTCGATGAACCTTTTGCAGGAATTGACCCTATTGCCGTAGCCGATATCAAAAGTGTAATAAAGCTTCTGGCTTCGCGCGGAATTGGAATTCTTATTACCGACCACAATGTCCGCGATACCCTTGAAATAACCGACCGTGCAATTATCATAAATACCGGGACAATCATGCTGCAGGGCACCAAAGAAGAAATTCTTGCCAGCGAAGTAGCCCGTGAAGTTTACCTTGGTAAAAATTTCAGCATGTAAAATCTGCCTTTTCGGTATATAAAATCGGTATGTAAAATCCGTCTTTTTATTGACAACACGTCTTTTTGCTCTTAAAATAATAATATTATGAATACAAAAAAGAAGAGAGTCTTAGCCCTCGTTTTTTCCGTATCTTTTTGCATGATGTCTCTCAGTGCGCTCGATTTTGTTTTTAAGATTGAACCATCTGTGTTGTTTCCAAGTGTTGTTGATTCTAAAATGCAGGTTTCTCCAGGTGTAATAATGCAGGCCGATGTTGATTTGTTCAATATCGTTACAGTTGGTGCCGAAGGCGGATACACCTACGAACAGCCTAAATCTACCGATGAAGGTATTAACGTTATTCTTGGCGGAATGAATTTTGGCGTTTATTATTTCCCTCTTTCTCGTTTGTATATTGGTGCTGGTGGAGCTTTGGGTCTTCAGAATACTATTACTCAGGTACAAAAGCTCGATTCAGAAGGTGTAAATGATAAGAAAACCTTCAGTGGACTTTATTACCGAGGTTTTGGCGAAGTTGGCTTCCGTGTAAATCCTTCTATTTGTGTAAATCTTGTAGGCGGCTGGGCATCATATTCAGCTGGTTCAAGTTTCGGTAACAGTTTACTTTCAGGTCCATTTGCTGCACTTTCCTTAAGACTTACCGGTCATGTTGGTGCCAATTCAAAGAGTTCTGCAATTGATATTCGAATAGAGCAGGAATCCGATGTATTCCCTGTTTACAGTTCGGTTTATGGTTATGAGCCTTTTGGTACAATATTTATTAAAAATGATGAAGGTGCTGAACTTAGAAATGTTCATGTAAGTTTCCGTGCAGGAAAGTATACTAACTCTTCAAAGCTTTGTGGTACAGAAGAAAAAATCAACAGACATAAAATTGCAGAATTCCCTCTTTATGCCGATTTCTCTGATGAGATTCTTGGTTTTACAGAAGACGGAAAAATCAGTGGCGAAATCATTGTAGAATATGAATTCCTTGGTAAGAAGATGAGCGTTACAGAACCTATTATTGTTTCTGTCTGCAATAGAAATTCTTTTGTTTGGGGCGACAGTTCTGCTCTTGCTTCTTTTATTTCTCCAGATTCACAGGAAATCGCTACCTTTGCAAAAGAAGTTGCGGGTATTACAAGAAATAACATTTATACAGGTATGAATGCTAACCTTCAGTATGCAATTGGTATTATAGAAGGTTTACGTCTTATTGGTATGGGATACTCAGAAGACAACATTACTCCATATACAACTTATCATACTGGTTACGAAATGGATTCTATTCAGTATCCTCTTCAAACCTTGCAGTGCCTTTCGGGCGATTATGATGATCTTGCTATTCTTGTTTGTTCGTGCCTTCAGACAATAAATGTTCCTACAGGTTATATTCCTTATGATGATGATTTTATTGTACTCGTTAAACTTAATATGACCTCAGGCCAGGCGTTGAATAATTTTGCTTCTACAGACGGTCTTGTAATTGATTACGATTCTGATGAAGTTTATCTTGCACTTTCTATGAAGAATCTTGATAAAGGATTTACAGAAAGCTACAAGGCTGGTTCCGAAGTTGTAGTTCAGTGCTTTAGTAACGAAGACACTTACTATGACTTTATTGATACTACCGATGCCTGGTCAAGTTACAAGCCTGTTGCCTTTAGTACAAACTCTTCTGTAACTACTCCAAAACAGGATGCTCTTGTTAAGAATATTCGTGAAGCAATTCAAGCTTACATCGCTTCAGATATTGATGCTGTAATCAAACGTGCCCGTGAAGCCGGAGATTCAAACAAGCTTGGTGTTGCTCTTGTTCGTGCCGGACGCTATTCAGAAGCAAAGAAAGAATTCCAGAAGTCTGCCGACAAGGGTTCTATTGCTGCCATGAATAATGTTGCAAATATTCTTATGATTGAAAAGAATTATACTGGTGCCGCTGCGCAGTATCAAAAGATTCTTGATAAGGACCCTTCAAACACAGTTGCACAGAAAGGTCTTGAAAATGCAAATGCCAAAATTGAATAGGGAATAGTAATGAAAAAAATTGTTCTTATAGTACTGACTGTTCTTCTTTCCGCAAGGCTTTTTGCATTTGATTTTTCTATCAAAGTTCTGCCTGGTTATGAATTTGCAACAGAACAATTGTTTAACGATGCCGGAGGTTTTTCTGTAGGACTTGGCATTGATGTTTCTCCTGTTACTTTGCGTGAACGCGATAAGCTTTATGTTACAGGCCAGTTTGCTTCAACAAACTTTCCTTCAGAAGGCTTTGGTGTTCAGCCTATACTTGACGGAGGTTTTGGTCTTGGCTATAACTTCCGTTTTATGGATCGCTTTGGCGTTACTCCGGAATTTTATACAGGTATCTGGTCATATCTTGGTTCTTCAGGTTTTGGAACTTCTGCAATAAGCGGTATTGTTTTCTGCGGTAAGGTATATGCCGATTATTATCTTTCTCCTTCTGTAACATTAAGTTTGTTTGGAGGCTTTAAATCCTTCTATACAAGACCAACTCCTTTCTTAAGTGATGTTCAGTTTGGATTAGGTCTTAAGTACAGTATTTACCGCGGACTTTTTTCAAACAATTATATCCAGATTGATGAAAGTGAAGTTGAACCATTGTTCCCGGTATTCTATTCACACTACACAGATAATCCGTTTGGAACAATCAGCTTTGTAAATAACGAAGAAAATGATATTACCGATGTAACTGTTTCAATTCTTCTTGAATCGTATATGTCTAATCCGTATACAGTTACGACAATTCCGGTTGTAGAAAGAGGGGAAGTGTTTGATGTTCAGATTTTCGCATTCCTGAATGAAAACATCCTTGGTCTTCTTCAGCCAAAATCAGATTCTTTTGATGTAACTGTAGAATATTATTCACTTGGAAAACGACAGTCGGTAACACATACTCTTCCAATAACTGTTTTAAGTCGTAACTCAATGACCTGGGAAGATGATCGCAGGGCAGCAGCTTTCGTTTCTGGAAAAGACGCTACTGCACAAAGATTTGCACGCAGAGTTAAGGCAGTTGTAAAGAACGAACTTAAATCAAATGTTCCTGTAAACATTCAGTATGCTGCTGCAATTTTTGGAGCATTAAAAGTCTTTGGAATTAATTATGTAGTAGACCCTTCAAGTGCTTTTACCGATAATGTAGGTACAGCTGCAGTTGACTTTCTTCAGTTCCCATATCAGACACTTGTATATCATGGTGGTGACTGTGACGACCTTACAATTCTTAACTGCTCTCTTCTTGAGGCAATTGGTATTGATACAGCTTTTATTACTGTTCCAGGTCATATTTACATGGCGTTTGATTCAGGACTTTCGCTTGAAGAAGGTCGCGCAAAACTTGATAAAGGTTATTATATAGAAGCATATGATAAAATCTGGTGTCCTATTGAAATTACACTTTCACAGGATACCTTTGGTCTTGCCTGGACTTATGGTGCAAGAGAATGGAAAAAGGCTGGAGATTCGGCTTTACTCATTCCATTGGATGATGCCTGGGATGCATATCTTCCAATCAGTGTTCCTGGTTCAGATACTTCTATTGATGTTCCTTCTAGTGAGGAAATAATAAAATACTTTAAAGAGGCAAAATATTATTGATTTTTTTTAAAAAATCGATAATACTATATATAGAGAGGAGGTTTTTGAAATGAAAAAACTTTTTGCTTTGTTATTGGTTTTGTTCACAGGAACAATGTTGTTTGCAGCTACAGGTACTTATGTAGTTGAAGCAGTTGTAGGAAATGTAACATACGAAGCTGCTCCTGGAAAATTTGAAAAAGTTCACGTTGGACAGGAATTATCTGCTTCTACTGTTATTAAGACAGGACTTAATTCAAGCGTAGATATTAACTTTGAAGGTAAGAAAATTACTATTAAAGCTAAGCAGAATGGAACTGTTGAAGCATTGTATGTTGCAGCTGCTCCTGCAAAGGGTGGACTTAAAAAGCAGTCAATTGCTAAGTCTGATGCAACAGATACTGATGGAGTACGAGAAGGTGTAGCAACAGCTTCTTCACGAGCTTCTGAAGCAAAGGAAGACTTTACTTGGGAAGAATAGTATTCTCTTATCAGTAAGAAAAGGGGCTTAAAAAAGCCCCTTTTTTTGTTAAAAAAACGTTTTGAGTTTATTATGAAAAAAATACTTATTTCAATTTTAATTCCAATTATTTCGGTTGCGATTTGTTCGCTTTTGTTGTTATCTCCACTTGATTTTAAAGTTGCAGATTATTTCCAGCGCCCTCTTAAAGCTACAGAAGAAAGTCCTGAAGTTTTAATGGTAATGGTTGATGATGATGCTGTAGAAAACATCGGTACCTTCCCATTTTCGCGCGATGTTTATTCGCGTATGCTCGACAATCTTAAAGAGCTTGGCGCCCGTTCCGTTGTATTCGATTTAAGCTTCCTTGATCATTCTCAGGCTTCAGTTGACGAAAAATATGTAAGAAATGATCTTCCAAAGTATGTAAATGATTACTTTAGTCTTCTTAATGAAACTGCTGCCGATTCTTTAATTGCTCTTTCAGAAGGAGAGCAAGATCTTGATGAAGCTTATGATTATTATGAGTCTCAGACTCAGCGTTATGAAAATCAGTTGAATACTGCAATCTCGCACGTTATTACACCTGTAGATGAAATCCTTGCAGGCTCAATCAACGATTTTGGAAACACATTCCTTACATTAACTTTTGAAGATAATATTATTCCTTCTGATGAAGAACAGGAATTCCTTTCAAATTATATTGCACTTAAGCATGTTGTTGCCGACAACGATACAATCACAAAAGAGTTCACAGGTGTAACTCCTGCTCTTTATGATTTTATCACAAAGGCAAAATCTGCAGGCTTTGTAAATGCCGAACCAGATTCAGATGGATTTTTACGACATGTACACCTTGTTGTAAAATACAACGGTCAGTATTATGCTCAGCTTGTTTTCCGTCCTATTCTTGAACAGCTTGGAAATCCAATTGTAGAAATTACCGACAACTATATTAAAGCCGGTTCTCTTAAAATTCCTCGTGCTCAGGATGGTTCTGTAATATTAAAATATCCGCAGAAAAGATTTGTTAATTATAATGTAATATCTTTGTGGGGAATTTACTTACTTACAGAAACAGAAGAAACTGTCCTTAAAAATATCAGAATTATGAACGATTCTGGTTTCTTCTATGACCTTGACGAAGAAGACAATCCTTATGATTTGTACGAAACTGCAAATTATATAAAAGGCGAGCTTTCTTACGGCGAAGATGCAGATATGGGTATTACTTATGATGAATACCTTAAATATCGCCAGCTCTATTATGCTGCAACCCAGGCTTTCCTTACAGATGAAACAGAATCTTATTATATAAGTCTGTTTGCCGAAACTCAGGATGATGCTGATTACATTCACGAGCTTTTTGAATCGACAAAAACTGAATTCAAGAAATATATGGATGCTCACGAAAAGTATTCCGCTAAAGTAAAAGATGCAATGTGTATTGTCGGAACAAATGCTTCTAGTACATCAGACTATGGAATTAACCAGTATCAGGAAAAATTCCCATTGCCAGGTGTTCACTATACTCTTGCAAATCAGCTTCTTTCTAATGACTTTGTAGATGATTCTCCTGCATGGATTTCAATTGTAATTGCAATTATTATGTGTCTTGCATACAGTCTTGTTACTTACAGAATCAAACGTACAACTCCACAAATTCTTATTGGAGTAGGCGCCGTTATTATAACAGCCGGTGCACTTCTTTTGTACTTCCTGCTTACAAAAACCTATATTGGTGCTGTAGTTCCTGTTGTGTCTGTATTTGTTTCGTTCGTTGCAACTACAATTACAGGCTTTATTACAGCAAACCACGACAAGAAGTTTATTACTAACGCTTTCAGTCAGTGTCTTTCAAAAGAAGTAGTAAACGAAATTGTTGCTAATCCATCTTCATTCAAGCTTGGTGGACAGAAACTCGAAATGACCGCCATGTTTACCGATATTCAGAAATTCTCGGGCTTCAGTGAACTTCTTACTGCTGGTCAGCTTGTTGCTTTGCTCAATTATTATCTTACAAAAATGTCAGATATCATTATGGAAGAGCGCGGTACAGTAGATAAGTACGAAGGAGATGCTATTATTGCTCTTGTTGGTGCTCCTGTGCAAATGGAAGATCATGCTCAGCGTGCCTGTGCAGCAGCTATCAAGATGAAGGCTGCCGAAGCAGTAATGAATGAAGAAATTGCAAAGATTGCAGTTGCCGATAAACCTGCCGATATGGATCAGGAACTTTACGATGCCTTTACAATCATGGTTGCAAACAAGCGCAAGCTCTTTACTCGAATTGGTTTGAACTCCGGAGAAATGATTGCCGGATATATGGGTTCTGAAAACAAGAAGAACTACACAATGATGGGTAACAACGTAAACCTTGCAAGCCGTCTCGAAGGTGTTAATAAGCAGTATTCAACCGGCGGTATTATGATTAGTGCTGCAACTCGTGCATTGCTTGGAGACCAGTTCATCGTACGAAGTCTTGACTCTGTTCGTGTAGTAAACGTTAATACTCCAATCCGTCTTTATGAGCTTATCTGCGAAAGAGAAGGTGCCGATCCAAAAATTATTCAGTATTATGCTAACTGGGAAATTGCGCTTAAGAATTTTGAAACAAAGCATTATGACAAGGCTCTTGAGCAGTTTAAGGCACTTCATCAGTATAAACCTGATGACAATGTTGCCGCTTACTACATTAAGATGATTGAAGATTTCTTTATCAAAGGAAAATATCCTACAGAGCGTGATGATGTGGGTGTTGTTTATAATCCTGATGATGGAGTATTTAAACTGCTTCAGAAGTAGGGTTGTAAATAAATGGCTGTAAAGAAAAACTTAGGAAACAGAATAAAGAAATTTCTCAACAACGCTAAGTATGCTTTAAAGAATCCTCTTACTTACGGTTGGATTGCTCTGTTTATAATTCTTGCCATTGCAACTGTAATTGTTTACAAAACCGAAACTCAGACCGAAAGCGGCATTGAAACAATGTTCGATTCTGTCTGGTTTACGCTTGTTTCTGTAATGGCAGGATATTTTGATTACTGTGTAAAATCATTTGGCGGTCGTATGGCAGCCCTTGTGCTTCTTGCACTTGGAATGGTTTTACTCAGTTGTGTTACCGGTAAAATTGCATCTGTATTTATGGATATGCAGATGAAAAAAAATAAGGGACTTAATAAGATTAAGAGTATGAAAGGACACTTTTTGCTATGTGGTTGGCGTCCGGGCTTTGAAAAAATTCTGGATAGCGTTTTAAATTCAAATACGGATATCACACCAGATATGATTGTCCTGGTAAACGAAGCTCCGTCTGACCAGATTGAACAGCTTCGTTCAGAAAGCCGTTTTAAAGGCATTGAATATGTTGCAGGCGATTTTGCCGATGAAGCAACTCTAAAACGCGCAAAGATTGAAGATGCTGCTCGTGCACTTATAATCTGTGACCGTTCCAAAAAGTTTTCGGATCTTGAAATAGATTCGCGTACTGTTCTTGCTGTCCTTACTATGGAAAATATAAATCCGGGAATTTACACTGCAGCCGAATTAATTGACGTAAAGTTCCAGAAGCACCTTGAAATGGCACACTGTGATGAAATTATTCTTACACAAGATTACGAACACAGTCTTCTGGCAACTGCTTCTTCCGGCCGGGGTTATTCAAATGTTATCCGCACTTTAATTGGAGATGACGATAAATCGGGAATTCTTATAGAAGATATCCCGAATTCCTGGATTGACAAACCTTATATTGAATATAAAAGGTCTCTTGGTCCAAATGATGGAGTAGTAATTGGACTTCTTCTTAATACCGGAAACTTTCACCAGCGCCGTAAAGATGCACTTCGTGAAGCACAGAAAAATCCTGATGTTAAGAAGATTGTAGATGAACTTAAGAAAGTAAAGCTTCTTAAGAGTAACGAGCCTGTTTTATGCCCGGCTCCAGATTATATTATTCCAAAAAACGCAAAGGCAATTTTTGTAAAATAGATTGTCGGGTCAAGCCCGACAATGACATGTCATTCCCGGGTCAAGCCCGACAATGACATGTCATTCCCGGGCTTGACCCGGGAATCTCAATTTAAGGAGAAAAAATGGACAACTTTGAAACAGTATTACCAAAGCTTGTAAAAATAGAACTTTTTTCTGATTTTAATGTTGATAACGAAAATGACCGTCGTATACTCAAGCTTGTTTATGACTGTATGTCTATCAAAAATTATAAAAAGGGCGAATGCATCATAAAAGAAGGCGAACATGGAGATGAATTTTTTATTCTTTATGAAGGAAAAGTTCAGATTCAGCGAAACACTCCTGCAGGCGACGTAATTGCTCTTGCAACGCTTACAAGCGAAATGAATATTTTCTTTGGAGAGACTTCTCTTATTAGCAGCGACACTCGTACTGCAACTGTTCTTGCTTCTACAGAATGTAAATGTATTGTTCTTTCGGGCAAACACTTTCTTGAAGTTTGTGACAAAGAGCCGCTCCTTGGCTACCGCGTTCTTCTTCATCTTGCAAAACGAATGTCTCAGACTGTTCGTAATACAAACATAGACAAAGCTACATTATACGAAGCACTCTTTAGCGAAATAGAGGGAGACCTCTAGCATGGGTGCTCTTAGATATATTGTTCTTGCAATTGCTGTTCTCATGTATCTTCTTGTCATACTTTTTCAAAATAAAAAAGTATGGTTTACAAGTTTTGCTGCTGCTGTAGTTATAATTCTTGGCATTATTTTTCCGGGGCAGATTTTCGACGGGTCGCAGCGCCTGTTTGCCCTTACACATTCACTTTTTCAAATAATCAACTGGAACGTTATAATGATTTATCTTGGCAGTATGACAATTGCCGCATTGTTTTTATATTCAAACGTTCCGGCCCGCATTGCCGACGGCATAATTAATAACAGCAAAAACACTGGAATTGCTATAGTCCTTATTCTTGCAATGACAGGCATAATTTCTATTTTTGTAGAAAACGTTGCAACTGTTTTAGTTATGGCTCCTATTGCGCTTGCCCTTTGTAAAAAGCTTAATAAAAATCCAACATACTTCATGATTGGTCTTGCAGTTATGTCAAATATGGAAGGAACTGCTACTCTTGTAGGCGACCCTCCAAGCATGATTTTTGCAGCTTATGCAGGTTACAACTTCAACGACTTTTTTGTTCATCAGGGACGCCTTTCAATTTTCTTTGTAATTCAGGCTGGTCTTATCGTTGGCTGTATTTTCTTTTATTTCTTTTTTGCAAAGTTTGGTAAACAAAAGCTTGATGTTGAAAAAACTCAGGTTATTTCGTGGGTACCTTTTATAATACTTATCATAATGATTTTTGGGCTTGGCGCCGTTTCTTTCATAAATACAGATTTTGCCTACCTTAGCGGACTTTATGTTTTAGCGCTTGGAATTATTTCTGTTATATGGTTCCGCGTAAGTCAGAAAAAGTCGGGCAGTGAAATTAAAGAACTTATTAAAGGCATGGACTGGGAAACAATCTTTTTCCTGCTTGGCATTTTTATTGTAGTAGGCGCTATTCAGGAAGCAGGTCTTCTTGAGCAGTTTGCGCTTTTCCTTTCAAAAATCTGCGGCGGTTCAAAACTGCTTGGTTTTATGATAATTCTTATTGTTTCTGTACTTATAAGTGGTTTTGTAGATAACGTTCCATATATAATTGCAATGCTTCCTGTTGCAGGAAATCTTGCTTTAAATATGAATCTTAATAAAGAACTTTTTATGTTTGCACTTTTAATAGGAAGTTGTCTTGGCGGAAACCTTACACCGTTCGGGGCAAGTGCAAATGTTGTTAGTATGGGAATTGTAAAAAAAGAAGGCTATCCTATGAAATTCCGCGACTGGCTTAAGGTTGCAGTCCCGTTTACAATTTTAACTACAGGAATGTCGGCCCTTGTTTTGTGGCTGCTTTGGAGTAAATAATCAGCGGGAATATGCAAGGATTAATCATAGCCGGAACAAACAACACCTTCACAGTCGAATGCGACGATGACCTCACAAGAAACTGCACGATAAAAGGCAAAGTTTTAAAATCAGACAAACAGTTTTATAATCCGCTTGCTCCAGGTGACCATGTTACAGTTGAACCAGACCCGATTAATGAACACAAAGGTCAAATCCTTAATGTACTTGAACGGAAGAATACTTTTTTGCGCTGGAATGTAAAAGGCCGTTGCCCGCAGCTTTTGGCTTCAAATCTTGATTATCTTATTCTTGTATGCACACCAGATGAACCTCCTTTTCGCCCTCGTTTTATAGACAGAGCACTGGCACAGGCAGAACATCAGGGAATTACACCGATTATTGTATGCAACAAATGGGACTTAGCCGAAGAAATGCAGACAGACGGTCGCGAAGAAGAATATGACCTTATCGATAAACGCCTTTCAATCTGGGAAGAACTTGATTATAAGGTTCTGCGCATTTCTGCAAAAACAGGCGAGGGCATGCAGCAGTTTGCCCAATTGCTCGAAAATCATCTTAGTGCGTTCGTCGGTCAGTCGGGAGTAGGTAAGTCTAGTCTTATAAATGTAATGGATAATTCCTGTGTGCTTAAAACAGGCAGCCTTTCAAAAAAATATGGCCGCGGAAGTCACACAACAACAAAAGGAAACTTAATACATCTTACATTGAACGAATCGCTTCTAGACGGAATAAAAGGTCGAAAAGCCGATATTATTGATACTCCGGGAATCCGCCGCTTTGTTCTTGATGACATTGAAGCAGACGACGTTGCTCTTTATTTTAAGGAGTTTGAGCCCTTTATAGGAAAATGCAAATTTGGTCTTGGCTGTAAGCATATAACAGAACCAGATTGTGCGGTACTAAATGCAGTCCAGGAAGGAAAAATTACGCAGGAACGATACGACAGCTGGCTGCGTATTTCTCAAGAAATCAGAACAGGGAGCTGGGAAGATTAATGTTATCGGCAGAAGAGAGAAATCAGCTTGTAAAACAATTAAACATTTCTTTTTGTATTCCCGAACTCTGGAAAAACAAAGATTCCTTTTTAAATCTCACTGATGAACAATATAAAGCTTCTGTTTATGACCTTTCTGCAGCAATTATTCTACAGATTATTACAGGAAATATTGCCGAAGTTCCGCATCTTATGAATCTTTATCCCGATGTAGGCTTTCAAGATTTTATAAAGCCTATGATTCCTACTGTGAGCAACAGAGATTTTTTGCATTCACTTTCCAGACTCAACGCTCTTGGGGTTTCTCTTGAACCTTATTACAGTACTGTAACCGGTCGTCCAAGCATCTTAAATGGATTACGAGATTTTTCGTATTATGGCGATTTTATAATTAAGCGTAAAGAAAAATCCCTTGAACTGCTTAAGGTTTTATATGGTGATGTTCACCGTCAGGTTTATGACATCCTTATGGCCGAAATTTACTATCAGCGTAATGAATGTTATGATGCAATGGTAAGAATTACAAGTGCAATTCCTATTCTTGAACGTCAGAAAAAATTTGTGTTTTTAATTGTAGCCCTTTATGATCAGATTTCAATTCTTACAATTAACGGCGAAATAAAATCTGCAGAAATAATAATGTCTCATCTTAAGGATCGTGTTCACGATGTAAAAGGAAGCGCTTTTGACTATAATACTGATGTTATGGGTGTGAGACTTGCCCTTTATGACTGCAATCTTGAATATGTAAATAACTGGCTTGAACACAAAGCTCCCGATGAAAATAAAGATTTTAATCTTATGGAATGCTACAGTTATTTAGTTAAACTCAGATGTTATCTACTATATGATAGACATTTAGCCCTGCTTGCTCTGGCAGAACAGTTACGGTTTTATTTTGAAATTAGCCGCCGTTATATTGATTTAATAACAATTTCGGGGCTCGAAGCAATGAGCTGGTATAAAATAGGAAATAAAGAAAAAGCCTTTGCGCTTGCAGATGTATTTTTAAAGCAGGCCGAAAAATATCGAATCTACCGTGCAATTGCCGATGAAGGTGTTTTGATGTTTAAACTGCTTCAGGAATATCAGAAGGTCAGGGGAACTACACCATTTCTGTCAAAAATTATAGGCATAACAAGGCATGTTGCAGTTTTGTATCCTAATTATCTGAATATTTCGCAGGAATCAAATACCGATTTTACCGAAATGGAAAAAGATATTCTGCGCCTTTTGGAACAGGGTAAAACGTACGATGAAATAGCAGAAATATTTTTTATTTCGGTAAATACAGTGCGCTATCATATTAAAAAAATATACCCGAAGCTTGGAGTTTCATCATCCTCGCAGGCAGTTTTTAAGGCCAAAAAAATTGGACTTATATAATCGCCAGACGCGGTCCCTGAGCCTGTCGGAGGGCAAAAAAAACTCATTTATTTTTCAAAAACCCTCAAAAAACTACATTTCTATGTAGTGGAAATTTAAAATATTATATGTATAATACTACATATAAAGTACGAAAAGGTAGTTATAAAACGTCAAAAAAATCTAAAATATTCAACTACATACTACTTGTTGTACTGGATATCGGAGTAAAAAACTATCTTGTTGAGACCGTCCTGGAGAGTACGGTCTCTTTTTTTTTGCCCACATGTCATTGCGAGGAGTGTAGCGACGCGGCAATCCATTTAAAAAAAAACTTCCTTTTTCCACATTCTATGTTATAATTTCTATATGAAAACACAACATTCTTTACTACCTATACAAACGTCAAGGGGGGGGTAAGAGCACATAACCCCTCCCATTCTGGAACAAAACTGTTTTCAGTTTTGCTTGTAATCCTTACACTTCTTGCAATCCCTTCATGTAAACATGGAAATACCGGGACACTTGAACCAGAACCGGAGCAAGTTGTTTACACCGTCACCTTTGATACAGACGGTGGCAGCGAGATTTCTGCAAAATCGGTAAATGCAGATGAAGCTGTGGCCCAGCCGGATTCTCCAACTAAAACCGGATTTGTCTTTGACGGCTGGTATACCGACAGCCAACTGACTACTGCCTGGGATTTTGAAACAAAGGTTACCCAGAATATTACCCTTTATGCAAAGTGGAAAATTCTTGTTCTGAACGTAACATTCTTTACCGACGGTGGTACAGAAATTGATTCCCAAAAAGTAAATTACAATGAAAAAGCAGTAAAACCTGCTTCTGATCCAACTAAAGAAAACTGCACTTTCGACGGCTGGTATACAGATAGAACTTATTCAACAGAATTTGATTTTACAACTGAAATAACACAGGACATCACAATTTATGCAAAATGGATTGTTTCAGAAGAAAGCTTTGAAGTAAAGTTTGAAACTTCCGGTGGTTCTGATATTGCAACACAGGTTATTAAAGAAAATGAAAAAGCAACAAAACCAGATGTTGACCCAACCAGAGAGCATTCAAAATTTGACGGCTGGTATGCAGATGAGGGTTGTTCAGTAGCTTTTGATTTTGACACCGAACTTACCGAAGCAACAACTATTTATGCAAAATGGATTCCAATCTATACAGTCACCTTTAATACAAATGGTGGCACTACAGTTACCGCTCAGGAAGTTGAAGATGGCAAGAAGGCCACAAAGCCAACAGCCGACCCGACACGTACAAAGTATAAGTTCTTAGGTTGGTACGCAGATGAGAATTGTACAGAAGGACAGGAGTATAATTTTAATAATTCAGTCTACTCAAATCTTACAATTTACGCAAAGTGGATTCCTTTATATACAGTTACATTCATCGGGGCAGACATTCCGCCTAAAACTTTAGAAAAAGGTCAGACAATTGCAAAGCCTGAAACCCCTACACGAAGTGACGGTGCTCTATTTGATGACTGGTATATAGATGAAGAATATTCTGCTAAGTATGTTTTTGGCTCTGAAATTGTAGCAGACATAAAGATTTATGCTAAATGGCTTGATTCATGGACAGTAACATTTAGTGGTGCAAGTTCTATAGAACCAGTTTCTGTAAAACATAACCAGACAGTAACAAAACCTGCTGACCCTGCAGATACAGAAACATTAGCTTTTGACGGTTGGTATGCCGATTCCACTTTTAAAACACCATTTGACTTTAATACCAAAATTACTGCAAATACAACAATTTATGCAAAGTGGCTTCCATTTTATA
The DNA here is from genome assembly GCA_017617145.1 of Treponema sp. Next base: position 25,634 of record JAFZWX010000086.1, read on the forward strand.
CAATTACATTTAATTCTGTAGATGGTAGCAATGTAAACCCAATTAAGGTTGTACAGGGCAAAAAAGCCACAAAGCCTGCAGACCCTACACGTGGTTCACGTACTTTTGCCGGCTGGTATAAAGACAGTTCATATACACAGGCTTTTGATTTCACAGCTGAAACAATTACAAGAGATATAACTTTATATGCAAGATGGAATATGCCAGAAGGCGTTGATAATGCCATTACAATGAATGTTGAAAAGGGACAACTTGATGTTACATATTCCCCATATACCAACGGTTTGTGGATGCAATATGAATATACTTTCACCTGTAATGACGGTCCTGCTGACTGGTATTTGAATAATAAACTTGTTAAGTCTAATTCTTCTGAATACATGTATACACGAACTTATTTCCAACAAACAGGTATCTTTACTGTTGAAGCCCGAAAGGTAATCAACGATATTGTATACACTTGGACTGCAGTTTGCAGTATGTAGGAGATTCAAATATGAAAAAGAAATTTTTTAATATAATACAAACATTGTTATTAATTTCATTCTTTATTGCAGTTGTTTCGTGCAATGGCAGTGTGAATACAATAGAAAGAAATAACTCAGATAAGCCTGTACTTAAGGTTTCACTTTATCAAGCAGAAAAAGCAATTCTTCCAGATTCTGATTTTACTACATTCAGCTTTGAACTAAAGGCAGGTGAAACAACAATTGGAACTTATACAGGTTCTACAGCCCTTACGGATGATATTATAGATCTTGCCGCATATGGGTTAAATATTGGTGATGAAGTAACTTTTACTCTTACGGCACAAAAAGATGGTGTTACGTGGACAGGCAGTAAAGCAGCAACCTTGACAGGCGGCGAAAATATTATAACAATCAGGCTTCTTCTTTCGGCTCTAGGAACAGGTAACGGAAGCTTTGCTTATACATTAGATTATTCTGCTGCTCTAACTAAAGCACAGGTTGCTTCTGCCCATTTAGTAATACGCTCTGCTGCTGATTCAACTGCAACTCCTGTTTTTGATAAGTGGTACGGACCAGACTTGGAAGGTAATGCCGCACAGACTGCAATACCTTCCGATTATAAAATTCTTGTTGAAAAATCTAACCTTCCTGCAGGCACTTACTATGTTACTGCGCAATTGTATGCAGAAGCAAAAGAGACTGCAAAGGTGAGTGAGTGGGGAGACTCAATTATTGTAGCAGCAGGAACAAAAAGTACCGGCACAGGTTACTTAAACGAATTAAACAAAGCACACACTGTAACCTTTGATTTGAACTATCAGGGAAGTACACCTTTTGTAAGAAAAATTTCATACCTTACAAATATAGGCGATATAACACCTAAACGCAGTGGGTACCTTTTTAAAGGCTGGTTTCATGATGCAGAGTGCACAGTAGATACCTATAACGGCAAAGATGCATTTAAGAGTTTTAAAGATGAGAATGAGGTTCCTGCTGATGAATTTACTCTTTATGCTAAATGGGTAGAGTTTGCTCAAGGTGCTCCAACAGTTACTATTTTTGATAAAGATACTTTGTATGTAACTCCAGATAATTATGCTATAGCACAATTGAGTTGGTATGATGAATCAAAAAAGATAGCCTGGTATAAGATTAATACCGTTCCTAATAGAGTATATAAAATATGCTGGATTAATTATAATAACGCGGGACTTCATGATTTTATTTATGAGAATGATTTTGATGCACGCTGGGTACCTGCACAGATAACTTTATATAAAGATGTTGATGAAGCTATTCCATTAAGAACTTTGAATAATTCTGAAATCAGTACACCAAATTCCCAATATTGTGACTTTCTTTTTACAGCGGAATCTAACCAGACTGTTGTTGCTATGGAAGCTACAGCTAGCAATGGATTAGCAGCTTTCCGTGTAACAAACTATAATCCAGATGCAGTAGTTACGGAATCATTAACTGGAATTGTTAAGGTTATTGTAGATGATATTGGTGTATCTTTTACTCGTTCTGGTACATTAGATATAAGCACTTTCTCTTATTGTGCTCCTTGGTATTTCCGATTTGATATAAAAAATTATTCTGATTATCAGAACAACAGATGGTATATAAACGGAAAGCAGGTTACTAGTGATTCAGGTAATTCGTTCTCAATTCAATGTGATGATTATCCTGTAGGAATCTATACTATAACATTAGAAACTAAGAAAAAATCTAACGGTGAATGGTATTCATATACAGCACAGTTTAAAATTACCGAAGAAGATCACAGTTAGGGAGGGTAAAAAAATGAAAAATAATAAGTTTTTTAAAGCAATAAATATATTCTTATTTTTGTTTGTTTCAACAGCAGTGTTTACAATTGTTTCCTGTAATGAGGTTTCAATAGATTTACCTGAACAGTATGGAAAAACTGTATTATCAATAATGGTACAGAATGATGATAGAACTATTTGCCCAGAATTATCTCCAAGTCAGTTAACAAATTTTAAGCTTACTGGTTATAAAGACGGAGACGTTGATGAAAATGACCAGCCTGTAATTTATACACTTGGTTCTTCAACAGGTTATGCAGATATTCAGGCACTTACTACTGCAGAAATTAGTCTCCCTGAAGATGCTGTGGGTAACTATTGGTCCTTTACACTTACTGCAGAATGTAATGCAGAAGGTGTAAAAAGAACTTATACTTCTAAAGTAACAAAAACAATCCGTGCTGGGGCTAATGCAGTAAAATTTACATATTCTTTTGAATCTGATTATGATACAGGTAATGGTGATTTCTCTGTTACCTTAGACTGGTCAGGAGTAGAAGGTAATGTTAATAGGGCCTTTGCAGTATTAGAGGATGTAAATGAAACTGTTGCAGATAAAAATTATAACAATCTTACTATAAGCAATAAAAAAGTAACAGTTGCCGATACAAATATTCCTGCAGGTATTTATAGACTAAAAATCTCATTAAACCAAGGTGATGCACAGGTTGCGTACTGGCAGGAAATTGTAAAGATTGCAGGAAACTTTTCTAGTAAGGCAACACGCACAATAGAAGGTTTTCTTGATGCCTATTCAATTACATTTAATATGAATAACGGAAATGATGAAGTAATAAATCCGTGCCCTGCAACAGTAAGTGTTGTTACAGATATTTTTGAAAATGGAGCACCTCAGCGTAATGGTTATACATTTATAAACTGGTATACAGACGCAGACTTTAAAAATCCATTTGATGTAAAAAAATGTACTAAAGATACAACTTTGTATGCAAGGTGGCTCAGTAATACAGATCCTCATATTGCAACAAAAAATACAATTGCCGAACGAATTGCAAATGTTTCTTCATCTGATATTTCAAATCCGTTTGTTATTAAAGTTTATGGTGAATTTCAGAAGGCAGATTTTGAATCAACCAGGGATGCTCTGCTTGCCAGAAATTTTTACGATGAAAATGATGCAGTATATATTGCTCTTGATTTTTCAGAAGCAGAAACAGATGAAATCAAAGAATTTGATTACTTTTGGTACAGAGACTGTACTTGTCTTGCCGGTCTAACAATTCCAAATACTGTTCTTTATGAGTGGTGGTATCAAGGTTATTCAGAATATAAGTATGGTGTTACCGGACAATTAATTTCTAACCTTCCTAATCTTTGTTATATTAATGCCTCTGCTGATAATCCTTATTATTCTTCAAAAGATGGTGTATTGTATAGCAAGGATGGTACAAGTCTTGTTGCTTTCCCACAAGGAAAAACATGTCAGGATGATATGTTTACAATTCCAGATGGTGTAAAACAAATAGGAAAATATGCATTCTGTGGATATCCGAAAACACATCAGATATATTTTAAGAAAGATGTTGAATTAATTAAATCCCATGCTTTCGACAGTTGTCGGGGTTTAACATCATTCTATTTTGAAGATAAATCACATTTGTGGAATGGAAATTATGGCGAAATCTTTAACATAGAGGATTATTTTAATGCCAAATTAGAGTCGGGGTATTTAACCTTATCTACTGGTTATAGTAAAGGAGATGTTACCTTCGAACAAAATTTAGCACAATATAATGTAACTCAACTTGCGGTTACACAAGGTGCCGGAACTGATGAACAAAATCATGATATTGATACCGAAGGCTTTAATACTATAACAATTCCTGCCAGCACTAATAGATTATGGTATTCGTTTGAAACTATTCCGGGGCATACTTATAATGTATATTTCTGTACTTCTGATAATGCTGCTGAATTTGAAAATGTCCCAGACTCAGACAACTTAGTATCAAGCCTTAGATTATCCTGCTATCATGCAGATGGAATGCTTTATATTGAAGGACTTGGAATAAACGGAGCTGCAAAACCATATTTTGCTGCCATTGAAAAGCAGGGAGTCGAAGATGTGGCATATATTTGTCTAAGACCTTCAAATGCTTATGTAGAAAAGAAATTATACATGATCATCCGAGACGTGCCTCCTTCCAATTCAGGCGAAGGCGATTAACAGGAGGGGTCCCCTTGTTCTAATTTCTCTTTTTCTGTAAATTGTGGTTATGAACAAATCTGCTTTACAGGAAATTGATTTTTACCGTGTTCGTGACCAGGTGGCTGCTTACTGCACCACACAGGAAGCAAAAGAGTTGTTTCTACAAAGGGAACCTCTTACAGAACAAAAACAAATAGAATTACTCAAAAATCTAAGTCGTGAATGGGCTAAGTATCTTAGTGCATCGCGTAAAAATCCGGTTTTATTCTGGGAACCGGTTGCGCCTCTTTTTGATGTAATTAAGGCAAAAGGAACAAGTCTTGTTCTTGAGCAGGTAAAATCACTTGGCGATTTTGTTCAAAGCGTTAATAATATAAAGCAGTGTATTACACTTCATGCCGATGACCTTGAATTAAAAAATCTTTTAGAGCAGACTCAAAAGCTCCCCGATTTTACAGAAACAGAAAAGCTTATTTTTCATATAATCACTCCAGACGGTCAGATGCGTGACCTTCCAGAAATTGCTGCTATTCGTAAACAGATTGCTTCGCTCAATACAAAAATCAAAACAATTCTTCGCCATTATACAACAGACCAGAAGCTTGCAGGCGTACTTGAATCTTCTGTGCCTGTTCTTCGTAACGGGCGTCAGGTGCTTGCTGTAAAGGCGAGCCTTCAGAACAGAATCAACGGAATTATTATTGATATTTCACAATCGGCACAAACTGTTTATGTTGAACCTCAGGAAGTTGTTCTTTGCAGTAACGAGCTTATCCAGAAAGAAAACGAACTTATTCAGGTAATAAACCGCATTCTGGCCCAGCTTACAAAGGATTTGCAACCATCTATTCCGCTTTTCCGTCAGGCTCATCCTGTTATGCTTTTGATGGATACAACTTGTGCCGCTGCACGCTGGGGAAACGAAAATAACTGTACTTATGCGGTTCCTGCTATTGGTGAGCCTCCGCTGCTTTTGAAGGCGCGTCATCCTTTGCTTGGTGAAAAGGCTGTTCCAATCGATTTTTATTTTATGGACGGCAAGCGTGTACTTATCATTACGGGTCCAAACACCGGTGGTAAAACTGTTTCGCTTAAAACCTTTGCACTTTTTTGTATGCTTAATCAGGCTGGGCTTCCTGTTCCCGCTGCAGAAGGTACAAGCCTTCCTGTTTTCAAAGAACTTTTTGCCGATATTGGCGACAGTCAGGATATTGATATGAGCCTTTCGACCTTTAGTGGTCATATGAAAAATATTGCTCAGGCTGTTACAGGGGCGGGTAAGCATTCTCTGGTGCTTCTGGATGAACTTGGAAGCGGTACAGACCCACAGGAAGGAACCGCGCTTGCCATGGCTGTGCTTGATAATTTAATAGAAAAAAAAGCGTTTGTTTTAGTTACAACTCACATGGGAATCTTAAAAAACTACGGTTATACGAATCCGCTTTGTGTAAATGCAAGTGTAGAATTTGATACAAGCACGCTTTCTCCTTCTTATAAATTGAATATGGGAATCCCTGGCGAAAGTCACGCTATTGCAATTGCAAGAAAATCGGGCTTGCCGCAGGAAGTTGTGAATCAGGCAAAAAATTATATTGCAACCGAGCAGGCAGATGTTTCCTCTCTTATAAAAGGTTTGAATAAAAAACATCAGGAGCTTGACCGCATTCAGCACAAGGCACGCATGCTCCAGAAAGAAGTTGAAGAAAAAGATTTGCGTATAAAAGAAAAAGAACTTTCCTTGCGACGTAAAGAAAATGAGCTTAAAAAAGGTCATCAGCAGGAAATGCACGACTTTTTGATTCACAGCCGCCGCACGCTCGAAAATCTTGTACGCCAGCTTAGGGAAGGGGAGCTTACACGCGAAAAAACTCTTGGAGTAAAGCAGTTTATTTCTGAACTAGAAAAGAATGTTGAACGCCTGGACAATAAAATAGAAGTTGAAGATGAAAAACTTTCGGAACAGGAACAGGCTTTTCAGAAAGAAGCCGAAGCCCGCAAAAAACAATCCGGTTCAAATAAAAAAACAAAACGCAAGCTGAGCAATGCCGAAGCCCTTAAATATGCAACACCTGTTATGGAAGGTGTGGCGGCAGGAACTTCCTCTTCAAAAAAATCAGAAGAAGAACGCCCGCTTGTTTTTGAGCCGGGAGCAACAGTAACTGCAGGAGCAACCCGCAATGAAGGTGTACTCATTGATCTTGCCCGTAAAGGTGTATGGAACGTTCAGTTTGGCAGCGTAAAAATGACTGTAAAAGAAAAAGATTTGCATCTTGTAAAGTCAAGCAACAGCACAAAAATCACCCCTGATGTTTCCTACGATTTACAATCTTCCACTGCCGAAGAACACCCTGTTTTTGAATTACGCCTTCTTGGCATGCGTTCCGAACAAGCAATCCGCGCTCTTGAACATCAAATAGATTTATGCACCCTAAACAATTTCCCACATTTCAGCGTAATCCATGGCAAAGGCGACGGCATCCTCCAGCAATCCGTCCGCGACTACCTGTCTCATTCCCCTTTGGTAAAATCCTTCGAATTCGCCCCCCCCGAAGACGGCGGCACCGGCAAAACATATGTAACGCTGAATGGTTAAATTTTAATAAATCTCTTCACTTTTTTCTCAAATTTTTGTAAGAAGTCGAATTTTTTTTCTAATCTATATGTAGGAAATTCTTTATTTCGCCGGGGCGGTATGCCTGGAAAAATTTATCAGTTTAAGGGGAAGAAAATGGAAAACGAATTATCAGTTTTTTATCAAAGAGAGTACAAAGACAGGCTGTTCAAATTTATATTTGGACGGGAAAGCGATGAAAGTAAAAAATGGAGGCTCCAGCTTTATAATGCTTTAAACGGAACAAATTATGACGACCCTGATGAGTTGAAAATCAACACAATTGAAAACGTCATTTATATTTCCATGCATAATGATATTTCATTTCTCATTGATTCAGAAATGGATTTATATGAACAGCAGAGTTCACAGAATCCCAATATGCCGCTCAGAGGGTTGTTTTATTTTTCACTTCTGTATCAGGGATACATAAAGGAAAATGAATTAAACATTCTCAGTAATCACCTTGTTCAAATTCCTACTCCAAGGTTTATTGTATTTTATAATGGGCCTGACAAAAATCCAGACTCTTGGAAATTAAAACTTTCAGATGCATTTATGCAAAATGATGATTCTGGTGATTTTGAATGGACTGCCACAGTTATAAATATTAATGATAAACATAATCAGACACTTTACGATAACTGTAATCCGTTGTATGATTATGTCAGATATATTGGTAGAATTAAATCTAACCTAAAATCAGGCATGGTAAATGATAAAGCAATAGATGAGGCCATTGATTTTGCGATAAAACATAACTATCTGCAAGGCTTTTTCGAAAAACACAGAGCGGAGGTAAGGGGCATGTGTCTTACAGAATTTGATGTAGAAGAATTCAAAAAAGTCTGCCGAAATGACGGATACATTGACGGTCGCGAGGAAGGCAAAAAAGAAAAAGCCGAAGAAGCCGCAATAGCATTTCTTAAGAAAGATTTCCCTCCAGAAACAATCGCTGAATGTGAAGGTCTCCCGCTCGAAAGAGTCCTTGAATTGCAAAAAAGTATCAAAGAAATGGCTTAAAAAAAGTCAAAATTCAACTTTTTGCCCAGAATTTCCGAAAATAATAGAACCGGAGAAATTGTTTATCTAAAGCAAGGAAATACATGAAATTGTGCAGACATCAATGACAAAAGAATAACATTTTGTTGTTTTTTTTGTTGACTTCTGCATAATTGCGTGTTAAGATAATAAAAAAGGGTTTATACGTTAAAGGTCGTTGGCCTGTATAAACTTTTTAAAAAAAAAGGAGGATTTTTTTAAATGAAAAAAATCGTAGGAATTATAGCAGCTCTTGCTTTGGCTAGCGCTGTATTTGCTGATCCAGATGTAACACCTGTTGTTGCTACATTCGACGGAAATGCTTCTTTGGAATGGATTGCTGACTTGGATGCTGAAACAACTGGTATGAAAAATAGTGAATCAGCTACTTTCAAAGTAAAGTTCATTTCAGAAGGAACAAAAGAAACTTCTGGTGATGGACTTTGGGGTGAATTGAAAATTAAAGCTGGCTCAACAGAAGTTGAAGCTAAAAATGATGGAGTTGCTGCAACAGGTGTTGCTGTAGCTAATCCAACAGTAGAAACAGCTAAAATCCACTTCATCGATGGAGATACATACTTCCATATGAACATTAAGGTTCCTGGCCTTTCACTTGGTGGTGGAGACCTCGTTCTTGCTACAGCTAGCCCATGGGCAGATGCTAAAGTTGGTGTAACACTTACAGGTGCACAGGGCTTCACATTGAACTTTGGTATCCCTGTTGTAGATTTCAACTTGCAGTTTGCTGACAACGGACAGCAGAAATCTGATGCAAAAGAATTCGGTTTCGTATTCGATGCAACTCTTAAGGGAGAAGGATTTGATGTTGACGGTCTTGCTGTAACAGCCGGTGTAGGATATTCTACAGAAAAAGTTGGTGGAGCATCACAGGATGCTGCTGTATTCTTCAAGGCTACATATAAGCTCGCAATTGATGACGCTATGTATGTAAGACCAACAGTAAGCTTCGGACTTCAGGGTGAAGCAAAGCAGTTGGTTGCTGGTGTACTCTTTGGATGGGGTGCAGAAGGACAGGAACCAGGATTTGCTAAGTTCTCTTCTGGTCTTGCAAACATTAATAATAAGTGTTCAGACGGTGTTTCTATCGCACTCAAGTCTACACTCGCTGATAAAGCTCCAATGGGATTCCTCTTGGGATTCTATGACAACAAGCTTCTTGCTGACTTCGGTCTCAAGATTGCTGCTCAGTTGGACATTGCTGACCTTGCTAACTTTGGTAAGACTGCTACAGATGCATTCGACTTCGCTCTCGTTTACGGAAGCGGTGATGCATTTGGTGACTGGAAAGTTGCTGCTAACCTCGGTGCTAAGTTCCTTATCGATGCTTCTAAGTTCGGTGTACTCTATGGTGCAAGCGTAACAAACAGCGCTATCATCCAGAACACAGACCTTTATGTTAAGTATTCTGGCGAACATGCTGCTGACATCGGTTCAGCTGACTTGAAGGGATCTGTAACTCTCGGAGCTAAAATCCACTTCTAATCTTTGTATAAATCGGGTATAACTCGATAATTCAAAGTGAAAAGGACTGTCTTAAAAGGCAGTCCTTTTTTATAAGAGAGATTCCTGTGTGAAGCACGGGAAGGACATAAGATAAATGTCATTGTCGGACTCGACCCGACAATCTTTTATAAAAAAGGATTGTAAAAAAACAAAGGAAAACAAAATGAAAAAAAAGCTCATTACAACAATTACATTCTGTATGATTATTCTTTTTTCTTCCTGTGCCTCAAAACAAAAAGTAATCCGTGAACGAAGTGAAAGTTTTATAGCAGATATAAATTCATTCGAAGTTGCAACATTTCATTTATATACAACACTCGGTATGGGAAACCCAAAAATCTCAGACTTTTATGTTCGTTTTGCGCCACGAACAAATTATTTATATGCAAAAGCACGTATTGGAATTGATGTAATAGAAATAGGTTTTTCTTATCCCGAACGACTTAATATAAAAGATGCAAAAGAAAAGTATATATTGGCATATGAATCAGGAAATATTCCAAATACAAAGCCTACTAAAAAGAATGCTATTTCAAAAGGAGATACTTCCGTAGCATGGGGTTCACTTGGATTAACACACGAAGTTGATACAACTTACATTACAAATATTCAATATCTGGAAGCAGATAAACCATATTTCCGTTTTAGATTTGTCCAGGAAGAAGAAGTCTCAGGCGAAAATGTACATTCCCCTGCACTTTGTCTCTACATCAGCCCATCCCAATGGGAACAAATTATGGAAGCCTGCAATCAGGAACACCTTGTAGAAATGACCGATGAAATCCTTGCACAGGCAGAGGCATTTTAGTTTTGCAACTTACTGCAACTTAGCGCAACTTAATGAAACTTACGGAAACTTAAATTCAAGGTAATTTTCTTAAAAAATACCTAAATTTGGGTCAAATTGACCCGTATTTTGCCATTTTAGGTGTTATTTTTGTTATCTTGCGCAACTTACTGCAACTTACTGCAACTTACTGCAACTTAAATTATCCCCAAATAGGAATATATTTCATGTAGCGAGGAGCTTGTTCTTTGTCGACAGGTTTAATTAAACTTGCATTTACAGTTTCTTTAATGATTCGTGATATTTTAAATTTCTCATTTGCCTCTAATCCAAAAAGTACTCGTACATCCGAATTAGAAATTGCACTATAATTTATATAAGCCAGACACGCCTGCATGTAACAGGTTCTGATTTTTTCTTCTTTTGGAATAATATCAAATGGCATCTTGGCAAAAAGAACAACTTTAGTAAACTGATTATCCTGAATTTCGATTCTTGGAGAAAGCATACATTGTTGGCCAGTTGCAAGAACAATTTTATCAAAACCACTCCCTCGTTCCTCACATATTCCGCATTTATGCATAAAGCCGGCAATATTTTCGTTTCTTGAAATCGGAACAGAATCGATAATTCTATTAACATTTACAAGTGGAACTCCAGGATTTGAAAACTCAATTCTATCGGAAAAAACTTCAACCATTGGATTTGTTCCTCGATGTTCAAAATCCTGATGAATTATCATATTTGCAACAAGCTCACGTATAGCAATTTCAGGATAACTGTAAACAGACTTTCTATTCGGACCATCAATTATTTCTTCTTGCGGGATAATAGTCATTATATAATTTGCAATTTCTTCATAACTGAATGTATATCCGGAAGTAAATTCCTGCTCTCTGATTGTTTCAAGCCTATTATTATTTTTATACCAGATAACGCGTACTGATTTTCTTACGAGATTATCAAACTTTTTAAGATCTTTTCCAATCAGTATTGCTCCCATATTTGTAATAGACCAGGTATTTGCCCGTGCCTTTTTTAGAAATTTCTCATTAAGAAAATCAGAAATAATATCACTTCTATTTCGTGGCACAGGGATTTCCATTTTATCGTAATATTTTGAATAATCTAATAAAGCAATAATTTCATCTTCAGTTTTGTTTTCTGCAGCAGACTTTAACTCGAACGGAATAGTATCAAGAATTTTCCATAATTCGCGTTCTTTATTTGGAAATTCTTTCAGGTTCTTTTTATTCGAACCTACTCTTATATATCGTTCTCCTGAAAACATAGTAGGCTGTGTAGAAGCACACGGTATTTCCAATAAAACAATAAGTCCCTTTTCTGTATTTATGTCGTAAAAACGAAAATTAATTTTTGGTTCACAAAGACGCGTTAACCATGCCTCAAGTTGTTCATTTCCTTTTTTTGCATTCTGCCAGTCAAAGTTTGTAGAACAGATATCATGAGTTTCGTTATCAATTCCCCAGACAATATAAGCGTAAGGTTTTTCACAAAAAGCAGCAGAATTACTCATGGCAGAAATATACTCGCCTATTAATTGCGGATTTTGATTGTTACATTTAAATTCCACCCATTCAGTTTCAGCAGGAAGCTTTCTAAGTTCATTTACAAGACTTAAAAGATAATCTGTAGTTCTTTGTGCCATAGCAACAGTATAACACAAATACTATTTTTTTTTATAAAAAAACAAAAATAAATTGAATTTTTATCATTTTATACCTGAATTATTCAAAATTTTTCATTTAAATAAACTGGAGGATTTTTTTAAATGAAAAAAATCGTAGGAATTATAGCAGCTCTTGCTTTGGCTAGCGCTGTATTTGCTGATCCAGATGTAACACCTTCAGTTTCTAAGTTTGATGGAAGTGCAACTCTTGAATGGGTAGCTGATCTTGAAGGCAATGGTACTGATGTTATGACTGGTATGGCAAACTCACAGACTGCAGAATTTGAAATTAAATTCGTTGCAGCTGGTGATAAAGCAACAACTGGTGACGGTTGGTGGGGTGACTTGAAGATTAAAGTTGGTGACGATGTTAAAGTTGCTTCTGGTGGAACTTTCACAGTACCATCTGCTTCAGTTGACCATGCAAAGATTCACTTCCTTCAGGATGATGTATTCTTCAATATCGACATCATTAACCACGATCTTAATGTTGGTGGTGGTGACAATCTTATTGCTACTTCAAGTGCAAAGGCATTCCCTAAAAAGGGTGTAGATCTTACTGGTGCAGCAGGATTTACTGCTAACTTTGGTCTTAAAGATTTGCTTTCTGTAGACCTCGCTTTTGCTGACAACGGAATCGTTGTTAACGATGCTAAGGAATTCGGATTCAAATTGGCTGCAACACTCGATGGAAAAGGATTCGATGTTGAAGGTCTTAAAGTATATGCAGGATTTGCTTACTCAACAGAAAAAACTGCCGCTGGTGCCTCACAGGATGCAGCAATCGCTGCAAACGCAGCTTACAAGCTTGGTATTGGAGACTCAATGTTCTTGAAACCATTTGTAGGATTTGCTATGCAGGGTGATGCAAAGGATCTTGGAGCTGGATTACTCTTTGGATGGGGTAAAGATGAAGGCGCTGATGCTAACTTTGCAGCATTCAAGGGTACAGCTGTTGCCGGTACAAAATCGCTTAATGATGATGGAGCACCAAAGACTGGTGACATCACTAATATTGGAAACAAGTGTGTAAACGGAGTTTCTGCTTACATCAGTTCAGATCTTGAAGACGGAACAGGTATTGATCTCTTGTTCGGATTCTATGATGATACACTTCTTAAAGATGTATTACCAGGTCTCAAGATGGCAGCTCAGTTCTACGGAAATACAGAATCATTCGATGACTTCTTCGAATTCGATGCAGCTGTTGCTTACAGCAATGCATTTGGTGATGACATTAAACTCACACCATCATTCAACTTCGGTGTAAAACTCCAGAAGCAGGGTGATGAAACAAAGAATGGTCTTCTCTATGCCGCAGGACTCGATATCGATGGTCTTATTGAAAACACAACACTTTACATCAAGTATGTAGACGGACAGACTGCAGAAGACATCTTCGGTGGTGACTTTACTGCTGCTGCTCCAGAATGTGTTTACAAAGGAACAAACAACAAAGGTAAAGTTAAGCTTGGAGCAAAAATCCACTTCTAATCTTTGTCTAGTTTGGTGTTAAACCATTAATTCAAAGAAAGGACTGTCTTATTGAGGCAGTCCTTTTTTATACGAGAAAAACCATGAAAAGAAAATTTATTACAATTTCAGTAATTATTTTAGTTTTATTATCAAGTTGTGCAAGTAAACAAAAAATCAAACGTGAAAGAAGTGAAACATTTATAGCAGATATAAATGCCTTTGAAGTTGATACTTTTCATCTTTATTCATCCAGTAACCTTAACAATCCAAAAATTAATGATTTTGAAGTATTATTTATTCCTCGAACTAATGAAATACTTGTTACGGGCAAAGTCAGTGTTAATATAATTCAAATTGTTTTTTCATATAAAGAACGCCAAAATCTGGCAGAAGCACATGCTAAATATCTTGATGCATTAAACGCAAATGCTATTCCAGATGTTAAACCAAAAGCAAAAAATGCCTATTCAAAAGGCAAAACAACTGTATTATGGGGTGCAATGGGACCAACGCATGAAGTAGATACGAATTATTATACAAATGCGCAATATCTAGAACCGAATAAACCTTATTTTAAAATAACGTGTGAATCTGCTCAAGTTCAAGGTGTCGAACATGTTTCATCACCAAAAATTTGTCTCTACATCAGCCCATCCCAATGGGAACAAATTATGGAAGCCTGCAATCAGGAACACCTTGTAGAAATGACCGACGAAATCCTCGCCCAGGCAGAGGCGTTTTAGTTTTGCAACTTCAAAGATATTTATCGCTACACTAAAATAAATTAAATATTTAGAATGCTTCTGCCTCTTCTAAGATTTCGTCTACCTGGGCTTCAAGGGTGGCTTGATCGCACATTTCGCAGATTTGTTCCCATTGGGCTGGACTTATATAAATGTTTATTCTTGGTGAAGAATTGCCGCTATCGTCTAATTCTTTTGTCTGTTCAAAAAGAATTCTAAAATATGGTTTATTATCTAAAATATATTCAATATTTGTATAATATGAAGCATAAGCCTGATGCGAAGGACCTAAAGTGCCCCAGTTTATATATGCGTTTCCGGTTGAAAGAGCATTTTTCTTTTTTGGTTTTTCGTTCGGGATTTGTCCTTCAGTATATAATTCCAGATATTTATCTTTTGCTTGCGATAGATTTTTGCGTTCTGGATAAGAAAAACATAATTCGATTTTATCTATTCCAATTTTTGTTGTAAAATAAATATAATTATTTCTAGGATAAAAAACTGCATTAAAATCACAAATTCTTGGTTGTGTCATACCGTAAGATGCATAAAGATGAATAGTTCCAATTTCAAATTGACCAATATCTGCAACAAAAGTTTCATCTCGTTCTCTAGGAGGTTTTTCCTTCGATGCACAACTTGTAAAAAGCGTTGTTAGAATTATTGCTGATATTATGATTATTGATTTTTTCATTTTTTATTTCCTTTTGTTTTTTTGCAATCCTTTTTTATAAAAGATTGTCGGGTCGAGCCCGACAATGACATTGATTTTATGTCTTTACTGTACCTTGAAACAGGAATCTCGTTTATAAAAAAGGACTGCCTTTTAAGACAGTCCTTTATAGTTTAACAGATAACTGTTCTAACTAAGATTAGAAGTGAATCTGTGTTCCAACAGTAACTTTACCCTTGTTGTCTACACCACCAACATCAGCAGCTTTTTCTCCTGCGTAGTTGATGTAGAGCTTTGTGTTCTGGATAAGGCTGTTGTCTGTAGAAACTCCGAATCCATAGAGGAATCCAGTATTTGTTTCTGCACCCTTCTTAACCTTGAGACCGAAGTTAGCATCGATTGTCCAAATATCGAATGTGTTGCTGTATTTAGCAGCAGCGTTCAATTCCCAAGCATCGCTCAAGCCTTTGAGATCTCCACCGAAATCCAAAGCAGCTTTCAAACCTGGAACGAATGTTGAATCATATACACTGAACAAGAATGTATAAGCATTGTCGAGGTCAGAGTTCAACCAGAATGAAACTCCGTCTGAACACTTGTTAGGAATGTTATCAATTCCATCGCCCATACCGAACTTCTTGAATCCTGGTTCTGCGTTTTCAGCACCCCATCCTAAGAAGAGAGCTGCACCAAGAGCCTTTGCATCATCTTTCATAGCAAAGCCTACAGATGGTTTCAAGTACATTGTGTCAGAAAGTTCAACTTTGTAAGAAGTCTTGAATGCAACAGCAAACTTTTCTTCTTCTGTTGAGTATCCAGCACCAGCAACCAATTCGAGGTTTTCAACAGCTTTTACAGAAGCATCGAATACGAAAGCGTATTTCTTGTCTTTTGCAACGCCATTGTCTGCGAACTGCAAGTTGAAATCTACAGTGTCTGTAAGACCAAATTCAAGTGTGAAGCCCTGAGCACCTGTAAGTTTTACACTCTGAGCTGGGTTAGCTCTTGCATCTGCATCACTGCGTGTAGCAAGTACATATTTTCCACCACCGAGTGAAAGACCAGGAGCCTTAATGTTCATGCGAACATAGAAATCATCATCAGAGAAGTGAATCTTTGCCTTTTCTACAGACAAACCTGGTACGATGAAAACTGATCCACCAGATGTTGTGAATGTTGGGTTTCCATCATCATCAAGTACAGGAGCACCTGTATCATCTACAACCAAAGCAACAGAACCGAATCCGTTACCACCAGTTACTTCTACTTTAGCAACTTTGATTTCCAATTCGCCCCACATGTCTGAGCCTTCAGTAGCTTTTGTTGTTTCTGGAACGAAAACGATTTTAAATTCTGTTGACTGAGAATTCTTCATACCGTGTGTTTCATTCTCAAGATCAAACTGCCATTCAAGACTAGCATCGCCCTTAAAAGAAGATACAGTTGGTGCTACATCTGGATCAGCAAATACAGCGCTAGCCAAAGCGAGAGCTGCTATAATTCCTACGATTTTTTTCATTTAAAAAAATCCTCCGTTTTTTTTAAAAAGGAATTTGGGGCGTGGATTACGTGCAAAAAATAAATTTTTTGCAAAAATGCACGTAAACAGAAAGTGGGTGTTTTTTGGACTACGTGCAGAATTATGAATTTGTTTGGAAATGCACGTAAACAAAGAAGGGATAAATTTTGGACTACGTGCAGAATTAGGGATTTGTTTGGAAATGCACGTAAACATAGAAAGGGTCAATTTTTGTTTACGTGCAAAATCATGTATTTGTTTGAAAATGCACGTAAACAAAGAGAGTGTGAATTTTGAACTACGTGCAGAATTAGGGATTTGTTTGAATATGCACGTAAACAAAGAGAGGGTGAATTTTGAACTACGTGCAGAATTATGAATTTGTTTGGAAATGCACGTAAACAAAGAGAGTGTGAATTTTGAACTACGTGCAGAATTAGGGATTTGTTTGGAAATGCACGTAAACAAAGAAGGGATAAATTTTGAACTACGTGCAGAATTATGAATTTGTTTTGAAATGCACGTAATCAAAGCATTGGCCTCATTTGAACTACGTGCAAATCCTCGTACTCAACACCCAAATGCACGTAACCAAACCAAACAAATCCAAACCAAACAAATCCAAACCAAACAAATCCAAACCAAA
>JAFZWX010000013.1 GCA_017617145.1 Treponema sp.
CGTCGAGCAACGTTCAGCCGTTGCATCACTGTTATGCATCTTCTTCTTTTTTAGTGAATAGTCTGCTTTTTTGTGTTATAATTACTTGATAACTAATACTATCGGAACTTGGAATATTTAATGGCAGAAGATAAAGATTTACTCCCAGAACAAAAAGCTCGTGAAATAATAGATAGAATGCTTAACGATGCTGGGTGGACAGTTGTTTCTCGTAATGAAAGAACAGACCGTATCAATGCTATGGCTGTAAAAGAAGAACTTTTGCAGGGTAATCTTGAAGCAGACTATTACCTATATCTTGATGGAAAAGCCATTGGAGTACTTGAAGCAAAAAGGGCAGAGAATCCTCTTGGAGCAGATGTCGAAGATCAGGCAATAAAATATACAAAACAAATTCCTTCTGACATTCCTTGTTGGACAAAGCCTTTGCCATTAGCTTATATTTCAAATGGTGAAATCATAAAATTCAAAGATTTGCGCGTTGTTGATTCTGAATTTGAAGAAATAAAAGATACTAAAGGAGTGCCTTGTATGCACTCTCCAAAATATATAATAAAAGAATTGAAGGCTCCAATTACATCCGATTATGCGATGCTTCCTTCTGTTCCCCCTGCTAAGCCTGGATATTTGCGTAAATGTCAACATGAGGCAATTAGTGAAATTGAACTTAGTTTCAAACGTGGAATAAACAGATGTCTCCTAGATTTAGCAACAGGAAGTGGTAAAACTTTTACAGCCTGTATGATGAGTTATAGGGCTTTATCTTATTGTCCAAAGGTTGAACATATACTTTATCTTGTAGATCGAAATAATCTTGGACGTCAAACAGAAAATGAATTCAACCAATTTAAGCTTACAGAAAATAGAAAAGCCTTTTCTTCAATATATCCTGTAGTTCGCTTGAAAAAAGCAGACGAAGCTAAAGATTACGCAGTTTGTATAAGCACAATTCAACGACTGTTTGCAGTTTTAACGGGACAGAGTTTTACGGATTCAGATGATGATATTGATGATCAGAACGACGAAGACAAATTCTTCAAAGATGATGATGATATCTATGCACCGGTAAAATTGGAAGGGAACATCGCTCTTCCAAAAGATTTCTTTCAACTTATAATTGTTGATGAATGCCATCGTTCTATTTATGGACGTTGGAGACGTGTTCTTGAATATTTTGAAGATGCAAAAATTATTGGTCTTACCGCAACCCCAACTCCACAAGCTTATGCTTTCTTTAATTGTAAACAAATTACCGATACAAAATATGATCCTACATTTCAATATTCTGTTGAACAATCATATTCCGATGGAATTAATGTCCCTCCTCGTATTTACAGAATCAAAACCGAAGTTACAGAAAGTGGTGGTGATATAAAAGAAAAAGAAAAAGTCTTTGAAGTTAATCGCCGAACAAATGAAAAGATTCTTTTAGTTCAGGATCAAAAGCAAGTTTATGGCAGTTCTGAAGTTGACAGAAGCGTTGTTAATCCAACCCAAATTAAAAAGGTTGTGGATGAATATCGCGATTCAATTTATATAAAACTTTTCCCTAATAGAGAACCTAACTGGAATTATATTCCAAAAACTTTATTTTTTGCCAAAACAGACAATCACGCAGATTTAATCATAAGTATTATAAAGGAATCATTTAAAGAAAAATTCCCAAATGAAGTTTTACCAGAAAACTTTGTGCAAAAAATTACCTGTAAGGCTGAAAAGAATCCAAATACATTAATTGATAATTTCCGAAAAGAAAAAGATTTTAGAATTGCGGTAACAGTTACTCTTGTAGCAACAGGTACAGATGTAAAACCATTGGAAGTTCTTGTATTTATGCGAGATATTCATTCTTCTGTTTTATATACACAGATGAAAGGCCGTGGATGTCGAAGTATTGACGATGATGTTCTAAGAACTATAACACCTAATGCAGATACAAAAGAACTTTTCTATTTGATAGATGCTGTAGGTGTTACTGAAAGTGAAAAGAAGATTCCAAAACCATATGAAGGTGGTGATCCAGGAGAAACACTTACACTTGAAAAAGTTCTTGAGAAAATGTCGATGGGAAATCTGCCAGATGAATATCTTGAATTTCTTGCGGAAAGACTTGTATTTATAAATCGAAAGACAGAAGAACGACACAAAAAAGAGTTTGAAACAATTTCTAAAATTCCAATGGATGTTTTGGGTAGTAATATTTTTAAGGCTTTGGAAGATAATATTTTGCCAGTATTTATAAACAATGAACAACCAAACAATGAACGAAAAATACTGGTTTCAAATCTTATTGATAATCCACTGGCGAGAGAAAAACTTCTGGAACTTGAAAAAGGATATTATAAAATCCTTAGACCAGGTGAAGATAAAGTACTTTATTCAGGCTTTTCTGAAAAAGACAGTGAAGAATATACCAAGCAGTTTGAAGAGTATTGCGAAAAACACTCTGATGATATAGAAGCTTTGCATATTATTTATCATGATGAGGAAAAATCTATTACTAATGCAATGCTCATTGATTTACGAGATAAACTTTTGACAATAAATCCAGTATTCCGTGATTTTGGCGTTATTTGGGATGCTTATAATACACTTAGTAAAAATAATAAAATTCCAAAACCTGTTATTCCTCTTAAAGATAAAACTGAACGACAAACACTTACAAATCTTATTCAGCTTGTGCGTTTTGCCTATGGAAAAGTTGAAGGTTTGCAAAGTATAAACGGAATTATTGGACAACGATATGGTTTGTATATAGGTCAGCATTTGGGAAATGTAAAACGTCAATTTACAGATGAACAAAAAGAAGTATTACGACAGATTGCTGATTATGTAGCACAAACAGGTTGTATAACTAGACAAGAGTTATTTGCTTATGATCGAACATTATTAGGTCAAGCAATCAAAATATATTCATCTGAAAAACTTGATGAAGAACTAGACTATTATTCACAATTCTTATTACAACTAAAGGCGGCATAATAAAATGGCAAAGGAAAAAGCTTCTAATAATAACACAAAAAACGAACAGAGCTTAACAAAAAAGGTTTGGAATATGGCCGATATCCTGGCAGCAGCTGGAGTCGGTTTTACAGATTATATTACACAACTTACATATCTTCTTTTCTTGAAGATGGATGATGAGAATGTTACATTTGGTGGAGTAAAAAGCACTCTTCCAGAAGATTGTTCCTGGCAGCATCTTTTGCAGTTCCGTCTAAAAGGTGAAGATTTGACTACAGAGTATTCAAAGATTTTGTCTATTCTTAGTAAACAAGATGGTTTAATAGGAGCAATTTTTACTGAAGCACAAAATAAAATAAATACACCGGTTCACCTTTCAAAACTCATTTCTATGATAGATGAAGAAACTTGGCTTATGGAAGGAGACTTGAAAGGTGCGATTTATGAAAGCATTCTTGAGAAGAATGGACAGGATAAAAAATCTGGGGCAGGACAATATTTTACACCACGCCCTTTGATTCAGGCAATTGTAGATTGTGTTGCTCCAAAAGCAGATGAAAGTGTTTGTGATCCAGCTTGTGGTACGGGAGGATTTCTTCTTGCAGCTTATGAATACATGAAAAAACAGGTCGTTAATCCAAAAGACTTGAAAAAGCTTCAAACTGAACTGTTAAGCGGAAATGATATTACTCCGTTAGTCGTAACACTGGCTAGTATGAATATGTATCTCCATGATATTGGAACTGATACAACTCCTATTTCTTGTAAAGATTCTCTCGAAAAAGATCCAGATCATCTTGTAAATGTTGTTCTTGCCAATCCTCCATTTGGAACACGGCCTGCAGGAGCAGGAAATGTTCGAAAGATGATAGTAGAAACAAGCAACAATCAGTTGAACTTCTTACAACATATCATGGAACTTTTGAAAAACGGAGGTCGTGCCGGAATTGTTCTTCCAGATAATGTTCTTTTTGCAGACGGTGCTGGAGAAGTATTAAGAAGAAAGCTTTTAAAAGAGTTTAACCTTCATACAATTTTACGTTTACCTACAGGAATCTTTTATGCAAATGGTGTAAAAGCAAACGTTATATTCTTTACAAAAGGTGAATCTACAAAAGAAACTTGGTATTACGATTATAGAACAGGTATTAAACACACACTTGCAACAAAACCTCTCAAGCGAAGTGACCTTGATGACTTTGTTAACTGTTATTGTTCAGGACACATAGAAGATAGAAAAGAGACCTGGAGCGAAGAAAATCCTACAGGTCGATGGCGCAAATACAATGTTGAAGAATTACTAGAAAGAGATAAAACAAGCCTTGATATTTCATGGATCAAAGATAAAGACGATTTGGAAGATGTAACTCTTAAAGAATTATTCTCTACAATCCAGCAGAAAGGACAGAATATTAACAATGCAATCAGTCAGCTTGCAGGCTTACTTTCAGGAATTGAGGAATAATTAGATGAACACAAGAGCATTACGGCAGAAAGTATTAGACCTTGCAATTCACGGAAAACTTGTTCCTCAGAATCCAAATGATGAAAGTGCTACTGTGTTACTCGAAAAAATCAGAGCAGAAAAAGCTGATAAAATTAAGAAAGGGGAACTAAAAGCAGACAAAAAGGATTCTTTTATCTTTGTAGGAAGTGATAAACGGCATTATGAGCAGTTCGC
>JAFZWX010000087.1 GCA_017617145.1 Treponema sp.
ACCAAAGCGATCTGCAGCGTGCTTTGAATTATGGAATACATAAGATGTAGTCTGGTAAATTGGTACTGCGCGGCTGTCTGTTGCAGGGTCAGCCTGTTCCTGTCCAACGTGTAATTGTAAAGTTTCGAATTTATATGACATAATGATTTCTCCTTAAAAAATTGATATTAATAAAAATGGCGTGTATAACAACAGGAACGCATGACTCCGTTGCGGAAATTTTCACGGACTAATTTTTCGAAATAAAATTTCATTTTTGTGCCTCCTGTTTATTAAGTTATATACCTACTTATTTACTAGGTAAAATATTTATACACCCACATCCCTACTATGTCAATAGGTTTTCTGTTTTTTTTCGTTTTTTATGAATATTCAAGTTTATTATACATCAGACATCGCGGGCTTTCTACTAAAAGCTGAATTTTGCAGCAAAGTATATTGAACTCAAATCTTTATATGCTCCATATTGTCCATCGCGCTCGGGACCTGGCATGAAGATATATGCACCAGTGCTGATTTTTATCTGATCGGATAAACTATAGTTGATTGAAGGCGAAATCAAACTGTCAAAATCGTTCAGGCCAAGAATACCTGCAAGACTCAATTCCAGTGTTTCGTTGACAAGGGATTTTGAAATGCTCAAGGTCGCGCCGTGCTCATAAGCGTTAGTTCGTTCTAACTTATTCAGGTCGCCAAAAACATAATCGCAATAATATTGTGCAGTTATTGTCCAGCCGCCTGGCATCCAGTCAAGACCAATGAGGGCAGCAAATTCGTTATGCTGTTCAGTGATGTCAGAATTTCCGGCAGTCATATTTTCTTCAATTATTTTATCTGAAGATTTCTGAAAGTGACGCTGCGGAAAGAACGCTGCCTCTGCACGAAGCACTGTTTCTTTGATTGGAATAGCTGCATCTGTTCCAAACATTGCCATTCGTTTGTATTGGCCTGAGATATTAAGTCCGTTCGGCATTGCAGGAGATGGAGGATTTGCTGTACCATAAGTGATTGTATAATCTAAGAAAGGTGTATCATCCCAGCCATAAAAGCCGTAAAAAGAAACATCGAATGCAGAAAAATATCCCGAAAGCTTTAAACCGTACTCGCCGTTCCAGATTGCAGGCTCTGGTTTATCAAATCCACTGATTGTTACAGGTAGTGCAAGCGTTATATTCATCTCAGGTATCGGAAAATCTATAGAGGAAGGTACAAGAAACTTTCGCAGGGTGTTTCCATCTTCCAGTGGCAGGGCAGCCGGCGTGAAAAACGGAATCCAGTAAGCATCTGCCGTAAACTGATTCCCACTGAAGGAAAGACGGATTGTATCGATGGCGAGTTTTGAATCATCATTTGTCATTGCAGAAAATCTTGACATATCTGACGGGCAGATTACATTCGTAATATCAATACCATCTGCTTTACCCCAGACTGTTTTCTGACGTCCTATGCGAATACCCCAGAAAGCTGATGTATAATCCAGCCAGAGTTCATCCAAAGACCAGTCGAATGAGTTTGTAACTGCATCGTAAAAAACAGAGCCTTCTGCAATTGCGGAGCTGTTGTCATAGTAAGCATCGAGCTTGCCGGTAAAGGAAGTGTTACCAAGAAGAAAACGACCGGCGATGTTGGAATCATTCCAGGAAGTTTCTGATGCCCATGGTGTAGCAACACCCCATTTAGTTTCAACGTCGCCTGAGAAATCCACTTTGCCTTCAGCAGTTAATGATACAACAAAACAAAAGAGAACTAAAAATATAATTGATAATTTCTTCATAAATAAGTCCTTCCGAATATCAGGCTATTAGCTTTTAGCAGTAAGCTATTAGCATTTTAAAATAATCAGCTAACCGCTAACTGCTTATAGCTGACTACTTATCTGATTCTTCCTTTTTCAAGAGCTGCCACTGTGAACAACGAATCATCAATATTCTCTGCGTTATAAACAATGTTTTTTGTTTCAATGAGTGACCAGGTACCGCTTTGGACGTTTTCCATTTTCATTTTCTGAGCAGTTGTAAACCCTTTGATTGTGGTAAAATCAGAGCAGGTTAACACGCGGTGAAGCTGATCCTGGCGGTCATAGAATTCACACTTTCGCAGAATGTAATCAGCCTTTCCGATATAGCTTATGTAGCGCGGATCTTTTTCTGTGTGCTTTTTGCTGATACATTCAATCTTGTAGCAGGTAACACCGTCTACGCTTTCTTCGCCAAGAAGTTTGTAATCATAATCGTTGAGGCTTCGCTCTCCCATATCCTGATAAGTAAAGTCTGTCCCCATAAAGCTTCCTTCACTTTCTGAGCCGCTTGAAGCAATACGGCGGGTCTTTTTCATTGCAGGAAGATAAAGCCAGTTGTCTGCATCCTTTTTGTTGCCCTTTGCATCTTCTGCATAGTTGAACATGAGGTAGCCGGTTCCAGCAACGTCCTTTGGAGTAGTAAAAACGATAATGCTTTTTTCAACTTCTCCATAGTCTTTTGACTTCATAATAACTTCGCGGATACGATCACTGCCCTTTTTGCTATGAATTGTAAGGGTTGCAGTTGAAGATGAAGTTTTTGGTTTCGGAACTTCGTCTGCTTTTTTCATGATGTCATAACCGGTTTCTGCGAATGCAGTGGCTCCAAGTAAAAGTGTTGTAAGAATTAAAAATGATTTTTTCATAAAATATATCTCCTTATTTTTTTAGTAAATAGAGGTCAGGGGCTAGGGAATAGTATTCGAGGCGTTGTATTTACTATTCCCTGTTTTCTTTCCCAAATGGTTTAGTTATAAACAACAGCACCGGTGTAATCGTATAATCTGCAATCAACGCACTGCCAAGACCGACAATTGAAAGCCATCCGATATTTACCAGAACGCTCATTGTGCTTGTAAGGAAAATCGCAAACATAGCACATAAAATCACTGTAGTCATAATCATTGTTTTTCCGATTTCACGGTATGAGTTCAAAACTGCCTGCTTGTAATTTCCGCATAATTCAAAATGATATTTGATGTGATTTGTAAAGTGGATTGTATCATCTACCGCAATACCAAGAATCATCGGCATAATCATTGCGGTAATCATATCAAGGTTTACGTTTGCATATCCCATAATTCCACCAATCAAAACAACAGGTACAACGTTTGGAATCATTGCGATAAAGCCTGTTCTGAAAGATGTAAATGCAAGTATGAGCAAAAGCAGAATGACAAGCAGCGAAGTTCCAATTGACTTGATTGAACCACGGACAAGCTTTCCGTTCATCTGCGCATATTGAACAACCTCTCCTACTACACCCGCATTCGGTGCATCCGGGAATAGTTCTTTAATCCATTTATTTACTTCGGCAAGATTCTGAACAATCTCTTCACCATCATAACCGGCAAGCTCTATGTGAAGATAAGCAGCCCTGAAATCTTCGCTGACATAATCATACAAATCATTTCCACCAGAGATTTCATACAGGAACAACTCCTGACTAACTAAATCTTCGTCATCCGGAATAATATAGAAATCCAGGTCGTCCTCGTTTAAAGTGCGGTTCATTTCCTTTATAACTTTTGTTACAGAAGAAACGCGCGGCTTACCATTAGAGATTTTTGTTGAGTTCAAGGTACCAATACGCTCGGCAAGAATATCCATATTCTTAAGAACTTCAGGATTTTTAATTGCATCTTCATCAGGGTACTCAATCAAAACTTCATAGCTGTACTGGCTTCCAAGCTGACTTCTGGTAATTTCCATAAGACGCTTGATGTATGGAGTCCGCTCACCCATCATATCAGAGTAGTTCATATTTACTTTGATTTTGAAAATTCCCGGTACAACTGCTCCAATAACCACAACTGTCGCAATCACTGTAATCCATTTTTTATTAAGGATTGATTTTCCCATTGCCTCAATGCGAAGATCTGCTTTTGTAGCTCCGGCTGTATCGACAAAGGTTGGGTCAGGGTTCTGGTCTTTTCCAAAGCTGTAGAGAACCGGAAGCAGTGTCATGATGTAAGCAAATACTGCAAAAACTGCGGCGGCGGTAATTCCACCAACCCAGCGCATAGGTCTGATTCCGGCAGCAAGAAAAGAAAGCATTCCGGCCATTGTCGTGATTACGGTAAAGAATAAAGCCCAGCCAGAATCGCGGATACTCATTACAACAGATTCTCGACGGTTACCTGTTTTTCTGAAATAAAGCTTAAAGCTGTTGATGTAGTGAACGGTATATCCAACTGCAAGTGCCATGGAGAGTAAAACTGTTACAAGAATCATTGTGTTGTTACCTTTAATTCCCATCCAGCCGGAAAAGCCAACTGTTGTGGTCAAAGCACCAACTGTAGAGATTGCAGGAACAACAACTCCGCGGAAAGAACGGATAAACAGAATCAGACAGATAAGCATTACAAGAAAGCCGGCTGCAATTCTGGTTATACACTGCTTTGTAATTGCCTTTTCCTCTTCGTATTCTGTATAAGAAAGTCCTGCAGGGCGGATTTGCCATTTGTCTGATTTGTATTTATCAGATGTGAAAATTGCCATAGCCGGTGGAGCGATTTTTGCCATTGCCTCATCAAGACCTTCGGAATATTGTTCAAGATTTACAATAAGCCAGGTTTCGGTGCAGTCTGGAGTAACAAGTGTGTTTATAAGTGATTCACGGCTAAGGATGAATGCTTTCTTTTCGGCAAGCTCCTGCGGGTCTGAAGGCACTCCGTCTTCAAAAGGGCTTGATACTTCAAAACCATCCTCTGTACCAACAGGGATTGAAAGCTCCATAAGGCTTGTGATGCTTCCAGCGTAAGGAACATTCTGTAAAAGCTCATCGCCAAGCTCGTCTATCATCTGAAGAACTTCGGGATCAAAAACATCTTTAGCCTTAATGTGAGCCAGAAGACTGTCTGTTGAGCCGAAAATTGCTTCAAAGTGATCCTGATTCTGTTTTGTTTCTTCCCAGTTGTCAAACCAGTCTTCTTCGCCGTTATCAAGCTCAAGACGC
>JAFZWX010000088.1 GCA_017617145.1 Treponema sp.
ACATCTACGTTGCAAGCGTTGCAATGGGCGCAAACCACGACCAGCTCGTCAAAGCTATGACCGAAGCTGAGAAATACAACGGACCGTCGCTCATCATCGCTTACGCTCCGTGCATCAACCACGGTATCGACATGTCGCACAGCCAGAACGAAGAGAAACTCGCAGTCGAAGCAGGCTACTGGCCGCTTTACAGATTCAATCCTGAACTCAGAAAGGAAGGAAAGAATCCGTTCCAGCTTGACAGCAAAGAGCCGACCCGCGATCCGCAGGAACTCCTTGACAGAGAAGTACGCTTCAAATCACTCACCAAACTCTTCCCGAACGAAGCTGCGAAACTTCACGCTATGCTCAAGGCTGACCTCAAAGACCGTTACGAGAGACTCAAAAAACTCAACGACAACGATATTCTTTAAGCGTTGACCACATGACTTTATGCGGGGAGCTTCGGCTCCCCGTTTTTTTTGAGATTCAAAAAATAAAAAATCTTAAAATTTATTGTTTTTCACTAGAAAACAAAGATAATAACGAGGTTGTTTTTTTAGGTCGCAAATTTTATGGCGAAAGAATTATCTCAATCAAAAATATTTTTCACAAACAGCAACTTTTTGACGCTATAGACCAAGGTAATCCATGAAAAGAAGTTCTAATTTTCAAGATTGTATTCAAATAGATTTATTCCAGTTACAGGCTGAATATCCTAAAACGATAGTTACTAACACTCCAAGCAAAAACAACTTTGACAACCTTGACATATCTAAAAATGTGTTGATTTGTAATGTCAAAAAAGACAATGTGGAACATTTTTTAGATGGAACAGCAAAAATTTATTATACCGGCAAGCGTTTTCCCAGTTCGATAGCTCTTAACAAATTATATTATTTCATACCATATATCGGAAAACAGTGCGACCTTGATTATTATGGGATTAGAGATCTATATTTAATTAAAATTGCTCGCGTAGGTTCACGCAGAGAGGGTGAAATAGATAATGATCCAAACGACTTGCGCATTGTTTTTGAATTACAATTTGTCACACAGCTTTTCGACAATTACAAAAAACAAAAACTTAATATTTGGGACACTTTTACAGACACTACGCTTGAACAACTTCAACAAGAACAGAAACAGCCATCAAAAATCACTAATCCTCTAACATATATAAGCTTATTTAGCAGTGCCGGTGTAGGTTGTTATGGTTTCAAACAGGAAAATTTCAATTGCGTAGCAACTGTAGAACTCATAGAACGCCGTTTGAATGTACAGCGTTACAATCACAAGTGTCCATACAACAGCGGTTACATCTGTGGAGATCTCACTCTCAAAGAAATACAAGACAAGGTATTTCAAGAACTCAAAATGTGGCAAAGACAGAACCGCATTACAGATCTAGATGTACTGATCGCCACCCCTCCTTGTCAGGGAATGTCTGTAGCAAACCACAAGAAAGGCGATGAACTCAAACGAAACTCTCTTGTGGTTGAATCAATTAAACTCATACAAACAATCAAGCCACGCTTTTTCATATTTGAAAATGTTTCGGCTTTTCTTAAATCAATTTGTACAGACATTGATGGCTTAGACAAACCTATTAAAGAGGCAATAGAGTTAGACCTTGCCGGACACTATAATATTGCCGCAAAAATACTCAATTTTAAGGATTATGGGAATCCAAGCAGCAGAACTAGGACGCTGGTAATAGGAGTACGCAAAGATCTAAAAGAAATAACTCCTCTCGAATTATTTCCAGATCGCCAAGAAGAACAAACACTTCGTCAAACAATAGGGCATTTGCCACAATTACAACACATGGGAGAAATTTGGGATCAGGATATTTATCATACTTTCCGCCCTTATGCTCCGCACATGGAAGATTGGATAAAAAACATAACCGAAGGTCAATCTGCTTTCGATAATGAAGACGAAAGTCTTATACCTCATAGCGAAAAAGATGGAGAAATTGTCTTTCATCAACGGAAAAACGGTGACAAATATACACGTCAATATTGGGACAAAGTTCCACCGTGTGTACATACTCGAAATGATATTTTGGCAAGCCAAAACACTGTACATCCAACAGATAACCGCGTCTTCTCCATTCGCGAGTTAATGCTCATGATGTCCGTTCCCGAATCTTTTGAGTGGAGCGAAATACCTTATGAAAAGCTCAACACATTACCTCTTGAAGAAAAGAAAAAGTACCTAAAAAAAGAGGATGTTAATATTCGCCAAAGTTTAGGAGAAGCTGTTCCAACAATCATTTTTCGACAGATAGCTCACAAAATAAAAGAAAAACTCGCAGACACAGAACTAACGGAACAAGAAGTTATTAAAATAATTAATGAAAATGATTTAACTGATGGTCAAAAATTACTGCAATATGTCAAAAAACATCGCAAATTAGGTTTTGTGCATTTGGCTAAAATAGCAGAATATGCTAATGAAGCAAGAACCGAAACTGCCGCATATTACACACGCCAAGATATTTGTTACTCTGTCGTCAAGAACTTACCTGATTATCCAGACAACAAAATTCTACACATTATTGAACCGGCAACAGGTGTCGGGAATTTTTTACCGTCACTATTTTTGAAATACGCTAATGTCGCCGAATTACATATAGATGTCATAGACATAAACTCTGAAAGTATCACCATATTAAAACAGATTTTACAATCCATACCGCAACCTGAAAATGTAAGGCTTAATTTCATCAATAAGGATACTCTTTTGCAACAATTCCCAAAACATTATGACATCGCTGTCGGTAACCCTCCATATATGAAAGTAAGCGACAAAAATCTCTTAAAACAATACAAGCAATCTGTTGTCAATACCGAAACAAGCAATATATTTTCTTTTTTCATTGAAAAAACCCTGCAAATCAGCGATGTAGTTTCACTGATAGTGCCTAAAAGCCTGATAAACGCACCTGAATTTGGAAACACGCGAGAGTTAATGAACAAACTTCCAATAACCAACATTGTGGATTTTGGAGAAAAAGGCTTTAAAGGAGTGAAAATTGAAACTATTGCGTTTACTGTCAACAGACGAGTAAAAAAAGATAAAACTAAAGTAGAATCCTATATTACAAATTCTGTTGAAATACACGACCAAGATTATATAACAGATCCTGCTTTTCCTTACTGGCTTATATACCGAAACAAAGATTTTGACAAAACAGCAAGTAAAATGAATTTTGGCATTTTTCGTGCTTTTCGCGATCGGACATTAACTAAAGCGAATACTTTGCAACAAGGTAAAATTCGTGTCCTTAAATCGCGAAATATCGGTAATAACAAAATCATAAATATTCCAGATTACGATACCTTTATTGACGATGTCAATAATTTAGAAGTTGCTAAATACTTAAACCGCACCGATTGCGTGTTGATTCCTAATCTCACATATTACCCTAGAGCCTGCTTTATGCCTCAAAATTGTATTGCGGATGGCTCTGTTGCTATATTAACAACCTCTTCTGATTACAAAATAACGACTAACGACTTGGCATATTACGCAACTGACGAATTTTGCCAGTTCTACAGCATAGCAAGAAACCGTGGCACACGGTCACTCAACATTGACAACAATTCAGTATTTTTCTTTGGGAAATTAAAAAATGAACATGACTCAAGAAATTAAAGATTTTTTAAATCAGTACAATTTGGATGTACGCGAATCAGGCGATGCCCGTTTTATGGATCAAAAATGCACTCCAGATGTGGTGTGCTTTATTGCTGATTGTCTTATCAATCTTAATCCTAAAGGAGAATTCACCGTACAAGATGTTTGGGACATGCAATACTTCATAAAAAATGCTTCGGCAATCTTTGGCAAGCCTAGTCCTCAAAATGCTACAGCCAGACACGAGTACGATAAATTCATCCAACAACCTCTACGAATGTTAGCTTATGCTCACATTTTGAATATGGAAAAACGAGGAAGAAAAAATTATTATAAGATTGCGAACTATGATATCCTTGAATATATTGCTACTAAAGAACGAAATGCTTATAATTTTTTATATGTTTACATTATTAAAGTACTTTCTGACAGCAATATACTCAGATATTTTGAGCATTTCAAAAGAGTTTGTAATAACGGAGATGCAACCCAGCAAGATTACAATGAATTAAAAGACAGATATACTCGATTTATTATTGGTAACACAGCCATTAAAGGCAGAATGGAAGTATATCGTATTTTTACAAAAGTAATTAATGTATACTCTGCAGAAAACGGAATAAAAGGCACTGAAAAAGGTAAATTATCAAAGTATGACATAAACTTTTCAGACTTAATGTATAACCGCAAGAATTGGCGTGATATAGATAAACCTAAAACTCAAACTCGTCAAGAAGCTGCCACAGCCGAGGACATTCGCCGACAAGAAGAATATGATGCTTATCAAGTAGCAAAAGCAATAGCTATGTTACGTAAAATACAGATTGAAAGCGAAGTAAAAGATCAATATGGAAACGGAGAAGCGACTCAAGTACATCATATATTCCCAAAATCCGAATTTCCCGAAATTGCACACTATTTGGAGAATCTCATAAAACTTACTGCCACACAGCACTTAACAAAAGCTCATCCAAAAAATCACACTCAAACAATAAACCCCGATTATCAATACGAATGTTTAATAGCCAAATCCAAAACTATAGAAAACTCTTTGCGGAAAGTAGGTGAAAAATACTATCGCAAAGAATCGTTTATATTAGTTATCAATACAGGATTAAATACCGATTTGAGTCTTAACTTATCATTTAAAGACATCCGCACACAACTAAGATTCATTTATAACAATTCTTAAAAAAGGCAAAATATGTTCAATGAACATAAAAATCTAAGACCTACAAGAAGATTACTAACTAAAAATAGCAGAAAAAAATGGAAACACCTGTAAAAAACATTGTAGCAGCTGTCGATTTATCGTCTGCAGATGCCTTACTGCCCATCTTTGAATGCGTAGTTAATTCCATAATCAGCCTTAGAAAAAGCAAAGAACCAATTGAAAACAGAAAAATACAAATAACATTATTTCGTGGAAATACTCCAACACAGGCTGACATTAGTGGCACAAGAACAATAGATGGCTTCGAAGTTCTTGACAACGGAGATGGATTTAACGATGAAAATTTTCATTCATTTCAAACTCCGTATACTGACACAAACAAACAATATGGCTGTAAAGGTATAGGACGATTTACATGGTTAGCAGCTTTCAAAAAAGCAACAATTAAAAGCAACTATCACGATGGCAATCAGTGGAAATATCGCGAATTCGTATTTGATGCAACGAATGAGATTCAAATTATAAAAGAAGAGAATAGCCAAATTACTGAAAATAAAACTTCTGTTCATTTAGAGAATTGTTTTAATCCTGTTATTAAAGATAAAACTGCTGTTTCTATTGAACAAATTGCCCAAGAAATAATGCAACACTGCCTTATTTATTACCTTTGTAACGAACTACCCAATATCGAAATTATTGATGAAAACAACAAACGAATAATTATAAACAATCTTTTTGAAAGAGTTTCAAAAGATAGAGAAAAGACATTTACTCTCAAAGGATCTCAATTTAAACTTTATATTACAAAATCACTAAAAGAAAACAACCGAAAGAATCATTATATTTATTTTTGTGCAAATTCAAGAGTCGTTGGGAATCCCAAATTTATCGGAAAAATCAACCCTAATTTTGCATATCCCATACAGGAACACAATCAACAATATTTCTTAGATGTCTATGTTGTTTCAGATTACTTAAATTCCAAAGTTTACGGAACACGAAATGGTTTTAAGATACCTCAACAAAACACTGTTACTCTTTTCACATCAGAAACCGATGGAATCTGTTTTGATGATATTGAATCAAGTATTATAAAGACTCTGGAGCAGGAATATTTTTCTCATGTATTAGCAACACAAGAACGCAATGTGCATGAGATACAAAATTACATAAAACAAAATGCTCCGCGCTACAACAGTTTTCTTAAAAATCCTGAAATATTAAAATCAATACCACCCAATTTATCAGATGATAAAAAGGAAGAATTTTTGTACAAACTATCATTTGAGGCTAAAAAGAAAGTTGACAAAAAACTTAATGAGGTCATTGAACAACAAGACATTACTAATGAAAACATTGATGAAATAATTCGCCAAATAAAAGAACGCACAGCTTATGATTCGGATAGTTTAGCCGATTATATGTGTAGAAGAAAAGCGATTATTGACTTATTTGATAAGTTCCTTGAAGCTGACAAAAATGGGAAATACAAATTGGAAAAGGACATTCACAATCTTATTTTTCCTATGGGACTAACAAATGAAGAAGTTGATTATGAATCTCACAATTTATGGCTACTAGACGAAAGATTTGCAACATACCGATTTATTAGTTCAGACAAGTCAATAACTTCTGTCAGCCAAAAGAAAAGCTCTAAGGAACCTGATTTATTAATGTTTGACAATCCTATAAGTTTTGGCAATGAAAGCTCAGGCGAAATATCATCAATGGTTATTTTTGAATTCAAAAGACCTGGAGACACCGCTCATCAAAAAAACAAACAAGATTATCGTTGGGAATTCTCAGAACTTGTGGATAAGTATTTTGATGATTTCATATATAATCCAGACAAAAAGAACTACAAAGGAAGACAAGTTGTGTTGAACAAAACAACGCCTAAATTTGGATATGTAATAATGGATGTTATTCCCAAACCTTTGGAAGACTATAATATAGGGAAAGGCTGGAAAAAGACCCCTTTCGGCACTTTTTACAAATTATATGGTGATTTAAATCTTCACATTGAAGTTTCAACATTCGATAACTTATTACAAATGGCAAGAAAAAGGCACAATCCTTTTTTTGATAAATTATTTGGAAAATCTAATTAGCTGGCTGCTCCTCGATCTACGGCGGAACCGCTCCGACAATTCCTTACTGCAAGAACAAAAACGGCATGGGTCCGGCATGGGCGAACAGCCTTTTCGAAGACAACGCTGAGCACGGCTTCGGTATCGCTCTCGCTGTCAAACAGAAAAGAAACACCCTTGAAGCTCTCATGAAGAAAGCTATCGAAAATCCGACCTGCGAATGCGGCGACACCCTCTGCGAAGAAGCTAAAAAACTCTTCCAGGAATGGATCGACAACAAAGAAGACGCAGAAAAGACGAAAGAGCTCTACCCGAAGATCATGAACGTCCTCGCAAACGGCGATCCTTGCTGCGAAACGCTCGACAGG
>JAFZWX010000089.1 GCA_017617145.1 Treponema sp.
AGATGGCGACACATAAGCGTAAGAAGATGCTTAGAAGAAATCGACATAAGAGCAAGTAGTTTTTAGGTCGAGACAGCTTGTGTTTAATTAAGGGGCTGTCTAAAAAGAATATTACTGTTCTTTTTAGACAGCCCCTTTTTTATTATGTGTCATTGTCGGGCTTGACCCGACAATCTGTTTAATATGTTAGAAAATATCAATTCGCCGGCAGATATTAAAAATCTTTCTCAAAAGCAGATAAAAGAACTTGCACAGGAAATCCGCGAAACAATTATTAAAACTGTTGGAACAAACGGCGGACATCTTGCAAGTAATCTTGGTGTTGTTGAACTTACAATTGCACTTCACAGAGTTTTTTCATCCCCGGACGATGCTATTATTTTTGATGTAAGCCATCAGTGTTATGCTCATAAACTTTTGACAGGTCGTTACCAGCAGTTTAAAACTTTGCGCCAGAAAGACGGAATTTCGGGTTTTACAAATTCAAACGAAAGTCCACATGATTTTTTTATAAACGGTCATTCTTCAACTTCAATTTCATCGGCACTTGGTTTACTCACATCCTGGAACTTAAACAAAAAAGAAGGAAAAGTTATTGCTGTTCTTGGTGACGGTGCTCTTACAGGCGGCATGGCTTTTGAAGGTCTTTCGAATGCAGGTCAGATGCGAAAAAATCTGATTGTAATATTAAATGATAATCAGATGTCTATAGATCATAACACCGGTGCTGTTTCGCGCTATTTAAGCCGCCTTACTATGACAAAAGGATATCAGTCATTCCGTTATAGAGTAGATAAGGTAGTCGAACGTTTGGTTGAAAAAATCCCGAGTCTTGGCCGCCCGATGGATAAATTTATTTTTCGTTTTAAACGCTCGCTAAAAGGTTTTTTACTTTCAAATAATCTTTTTACCGATTTGGGTTTTGAATATGTTGGACCTTTGAACGGACATAATGAAGTTGTGCTTGAAAATGTTTTGCGCAAGGTTCGTAATCTTTCGCGCCCTGTTGTTGTTCATGTTGTTACAAAAAAAGGCAAGGGCTATGCACCTGCAGAAACGAATCCCGAAAATTATCACGGAGTAGGACCTTTTAATATTCAGGACGGCTCTGTTGCAAAAGATGAAAAGCTTACCTTTACACAGGCTTTCAGTAATGTTCTTATGGAGCAGGCAGAAAAAAATCCAAAAATCACTGCAATTACTGCAGCCATGGCACAGGGAACAGGACTTAGTGAATTCAGTAAAAAATATCGTGAACGCTTTTTTGATGTTGGTATTGCAGAAGAACACGCAGTTACTTTTGCCGGAGGTCAGGCTTGTGGAGGAATGATTCCTGTTGTCTGCATTTATTCAACTTTTATTCAGCGTGCAGTTGATCAGATGATTCATGATATTTCCCTTCAAAAGGCACACTGTATTTTTGTTTTAGATCGTGCAGGTGTTGTTCCAAATGACGGTGTTACACATCAGGGACTTTTTGATATTGCTTTGTTCCGTCCTGTTCCGGAGCTTGAAATTTTAAGTCCGGTAAGTGCTCAGGATCTTAAGCTTTGTTTTGAATATGCTGTTGCTGCCCAAGGACCTGTCGTAATCAGATATCCTAAAGCATACTGTCCTCAAGAGCTTGATGATTTTTCACAAAAGGTAAAAACAGGCAAAGGCATTTTAATTGAATCAGAAGGAAAAGCTGTAAAAAATAAATATCTTATAGTAACAACAGGAAGCATGTACGAAGAAGTTCGTCTTGCCTGTGCAGAAGATGCAGCAAAAAAAACAAAAACAGACATTTACATTTTACGTTTTATTAAGCCTCTAAACGAAGAATATTTTGTTTCGCTTGCAACTCAATACAAGGGAGTTCTTTTTGTAGAAGACGGAGTTCAAACCGGCGGTATAAGTGAACATCTTGCAGGAATACTTGCAAAAAATAAATATCTTAAAACAAAAATTCTTGCTTTCCAGGATAAATACTACAGTCACGGGAACCGAAATCAGATTCTTGAAGAAGCGGGACTTTCTCCAAAACAGATTGCCGCTGCCATAAAAGGACTTTCAAATGCTTGAGTTAACTTTTGGCAATAAAAAAATCGCAACAGAACTTCCTGCTTTTGTAATGGGAATTTTAAATGCAACTCCAGATTCTTTTTATGACATCAGTCGTGGCGGACTTGAACGTGCTATTGAACTTGTAGAGCAGGGTGCTCACATTATTGATATTGGAGGCGAGTCTACTCGACCAGGCTTTACTCCCATAAGTGACCACGAAGAAATTGAGCGTGTTATTCCGATTTTTGTAGAACTCAAAAAAAAATCAGACGTAGTAATTTCTATAGATACAACAAAAACTGCGGTAATGAAAGCAGCTATAGAAAATGGTGCAGATATTATAAATAATGTCGGTGAGTTTACAGATGAGGAGCTTGAGCTTTGTAAAAATGCCGGGGTTTCTGTAGTGTTAATGCATCATACTTCCGGCGGTGCAAACGAAATTGTTGAATACCTGACCACTCAGGCAAAAAGATGTCTTGAAAAAGGAATACCACACGAAAAAATCATAATTGACCCTGGCATCGGTTTTGGAAAAAACTTTGAACAAAATATTGATGCTATAAAAAATACAGAAAAACTTGCGGCCACAGGATTTACAGTTCTTATGGCATTGTCAAGAAAATCAAGCATCGGGCAGATGACCGGCAGAGAAGTTCATGAGCGACTTGCAGGAACTCTTGCCGCCGACATAATTTCGGTTCAAAAAGGTGCAAAAATAATCCGCGTTCACGATGTTTTTCCCGCAATTGACACATTAAAAGTGATGAATTTTTTGCAGTAGTGTGTTATAATAAATTAAATGCGAGTAGTAGGTTTCGTCATTGCGAGCCGTAGGCGAAGCAATCCACATTAAAAAATGGATTGCCACGTCGTTTCACTCCTCGCAATGACATGACTTATGGAAATATTTAATAAACTTTTATACATCTACGATTTTATCCGCCCGATTTTAGATATTGCTGCTCTGACTTTTATTTTGTATAAGGCTTACGATTTCATTACAAAATCAAACAGTCTTCAATTATTAAAATCAGCAATCATCGTATTTCTTGCATACGGAGTTGCAGAGCTTTTAAAATTAAACACAATAATCTGGATGCTGCGTATTCTTGCACCAGGACTTGTTATTGCTTTTGCTGTAATCTTTCAACCAGAAATCCGAAAAATCTTTTTGAAAATTGGTCAAAGCCGTTGGTTCGCATTTGGTACACGTTCAAAGCACACTTATGTAGATGCAGTTCTTACCGCTGCCGAAATGCTTTCTAAAGAACGACGTGGTATGCTTGCAGTTTTTTTACGTCATACAAAGCTTGAAAATTTCATGCAGTCTGGAACAAAGCTGAATGCAGATCTTTCTTCGAGTCTGCTTGTAACAATTTTTGGTAAAGATACACCTCTTCACGACGGAGCCTGTTTTATACAGGGAGGCAAGCTTTTAGCAGCAGGCTGTTTTCTTCCTTTGAGTGAAGATTACAATATTAAAAAAACCTTTGGTACACGACATCGCGCTGCTCTTGGACTTTCAGAAGTTTCGGATGCAGTAGTACTTGTTGTTTCAGAAGAAACAGGTGCAATAAGTCTTGCTTATGATTCAAAGCTTAATTATGGTCTTGATATGAGCGAGCTTACAAAAATTCTGGAAAAACTTCTTGAATTACCACCCGAAGCCAAAAATATAGAGGACACAATAGATGAAAGCAAACCGATTCTTTGAAAAAATCCTTTATAACTGGCCGGTAAAGGTGTGCTGCCTTATAGTTGCAATTGCACTTTATTTATTTCATCAGGCATCATTAACAGAAAAACGTTCTTTTGTAATTCCTCTTAATGTTATTGAAGAAGGTGCTGTTCAGCATACAGGCGATTATGCTTCTACAGTTACAGTTTCGGTTCGCGCAAATACGGAAGAAATAAGTTCTGTTCATTCAAATCAGCTTACTGCTTATGTAAATCTGAATAACATTACTAAAAATGGCGAATATAATCTGCCGGTACAGGTAAAAGTTGCAGATGAAATAATGGCTTTTGATCCGTTTGAAATTAAAGTAAAACCAGAATATATAAAAATACGTGCAGAAGCAAAAGATTTAAAATATATTCCGCTTGAAGCTTCAATTGTTGGTGAACCTCAACACGGGTACGAAATAACAGAAGTTACAATTGAACCTGCTTTTGTTGAAGTTACCGGTCCGGAATCGATAATTGAAAACACTAAAAAAATATATCTTGATAAAATAGATGTTACAGGGCTTACACAAAAAGAAGTTTATGAAGCCGATTATAAATCAATTAATAAGCTTTTGAGTATAACAGAAAAAGGACCTTTTGAAGTTACAATAATGGTAGAACCAAAGCTAATGGAAAGAACTATTACTGATATTCCTGTTGCAGTTCTTTCATTAAATGACCGATTCTATCTGAGTGATGAAATTCAGCCTGTATGGATAATTCTTGAAGGTTCAATGCCTGTGCTTGAAGATTATATTCCTGGAAGACGTTTTGTTACTGTAGACTTATCAAAGATTTCGGAACCGGGTGAATATGATGTTCCTGTGGTTTATAATATTCCAAATTATTTTAAACTTCTTGAAGTTTCGGATGATACAATTCACATTAATGTCCTGGAATATAAAATTGAAGAAGAAATCGCCGAAGATGCGGGGGTAGTTGAATGATTTGTGGAATTGGCGTTGATATGACTACTGTTGAACGGTTTATTAAATGGGTAGAAAAGCCCGAAATGATAGACCGGTTTTTTAATAAAGAAGAAAAAACAAGTAATCCTAATATTGTTTTTCAAAAGGAACATTATGCTGCTCGTTTTGCCGCAAAAGAAGCTTTTGGAAAAGCACTTGGAACAGGCATTACCGGTTTTAATCTTTGTGATGTTTATATAAAAAGTGAACCAAACGGAAAACCTGTTTTAAAAGTTCAGGATTCCGCCGAAAAAATGTTGAAGAAAATATATGGTGATTGCACTCTTCATGTTTCCTTGAGTCATGAAAGAAATAACGCAATTGCTGTTGTTATTATAGAAAAAAAATAGGAATTGTGTAAAATAAAAATAGAGGTGTTTTATGGCGTATTCGTCATCTAAAAGTAAATCTGCAGGTCCCGAAAAAAAAGCATCCATTTCGTATTGGTCTAAAGAAAAATGTAACTGTCCGGTTTGTAAAAAGCCGTTTGACCGCGAAATCATGCGTAGTGGAAATGGACGTATGAATGCAGGAAATCTTAGTGATGAGCTTCACCGTGATTATATTCCTTCTGCAAAATATGGAAAGGTTTATCCGCTTATTTATGAAGTAGGCTGCTGTCCGAATTGTTATACTGCTTTTTTATGGAACGATTTTGCACCTATTAAAAATCCGGATGTTGCAGACCGCATTTTTGATAATTACGAAAAACGAAAAAAAGCAACAGAAACAATTTTCCCATATTTTAATCTTAAAAAAGAGCGTTCAATTTATGATGGCGCTGCAATGTATTATCTGGCGCTGCAGACTTATGATGTTTGCGAAGCCGATATGCTTCCTACTTTGAAAAAAGCTATTATTTGTCTTCGTCTTGCCTGGCTCACTAAAGAAATTGATGATGCCTGTACAGACCACAATTATGATTATGTTTCGCAGGTTTTCTACCGCAAGGCTTTATTCTTTTACCAGCAGGCACTTGTAAATGAACAGGAACGCACCGAAAAATGTTCTACCTTAAATAACTTTGGTCCTGATATGGATAAAAACTATGGCTGGGATGGAGTTGTTTATTTAAGCGGCCTTTTGGAATTTAAATATGGTCAGCATGATGATATACAGCTTAGACTGAAAAAGTTAAGTGAATCTAAAACTGCAATTGCTCGTATTTTTGGTCTTGGTAAATCGTCTAAAAACAAGCCTGGACCTTTGCTTGAGCATGCAAGGAATCTTTACGATAACCTTTCAAAAGAACTCAAAGACGATGATTTGTAATGCGTAATATACTTCTGACAATTTCTTATGATGGAACAGATTTTTGCGGCTGGCAGCGTCAGGATGATAAGGACGGTGGCGAAGCTAACAGAACTGTTCAGGGCGAAGTAGAAAAAGCTCTTGAAAAACTCCACAAACAAAAAATAACTCTTTATGGTTCTGGCCGTACCGATAGTGGAGTTCATGCGCTTGGTCAGGCTGCTAATTTTTATACGCCTATTGATTCTATTCCGGCACAAAATTTTGTAAGGGCTTTGAATGCCTTTTTGCCCGATGATGTTCGGATTTTAGATTCGTGTGAAGTTGATGAAGATTTTAATGCACGAAAGAGTGCAACAAGCAGAATGTACAGATACTTTATAAGCCTTGGCGAAGCAGTGCCTGCTAATAATGCACGGTTCAGTTGGTTTGTTCCGAATTACGAGCCTAATCTTGACCGCCTGAATAAATACTGCGAATGCCTGAAAGGTGAAATTGACTGTGCTTCATTTGCCGCAAGTGGCGATGACAGTGTATCGACAAACAGGTACATTGACGGTGCCCGATTTTTTATGCAGAAAGATATCTGGGGCAACGACCTGCTGGTTTTTGAAATAGAAGCAAACGCGTTTTTGTGGAAGATGGTCAGAACGTTGACGGGTACTTTAGTAAACTTGGATAAAGCTGGTGCGCCGGATGATTCTATGAAAACAATACTGGAGACACATGACCGAACTAAAGCTGGGGTTACAGCGCCACCAACAGGATTGTTTTTGTATAAAATAAAATTTGATGGTGTTAGAAGACATGTATAATTTTAATAGCGTCTAAAGATTTCTGCACGCGAACAAACAGGACGAAGGGGGAGTTTGTTCGCATGCAGAAATCTTCAGCCGCAAGTGAATTTATAATAGACTTACTGGATCCACATCATATTCTATATATACATTCTGGTTGTGGGTATAGTCCTGTAAAAGACTACGTGCCATTACCTGTAATGGAACTACTGAACTTGATTTTAAAAGAATCTGATACCGCCAGGATGAGTTTATTTTTTCTATTGGGCATTCTGCTGGTCCTATAATTTCTACACCTTTTGCTTTTTTTTGTTCAAGAATACGTACGGCATCTGCTGCAGTGGCTTCGGCTTCGTTCTTATTATAACTTCTAAATACAAGTCTCAATAAACGTGAATACGGCGGGAACTCCATAAACTTACGCTGTTCAAGTTCGTACTCATAAAAATCTTCAACCATATTCTGGCACGCGTATTTTACTGGTTCTAGAGTAGGACTGTAGGTTTGTACAACAACTTTTCCATCTTTAAAATATCTTCCGGCACGGCCTGCTACCTGGGTTATTAAAGAGAACGTTCTTTCTCCGGCACGGAAATCGGGCATATGAAGGCCTGCGTCTGCTAAAATAACTCCTACAAGTTCAAGTTTTGGAAAGTTCAGACCTTTTGCAACCATCTGAGTTCCAAGCATAATATCATATTTG
Source organism: Treponema sp. (assembly GCA_017617145.1). The sequence continues at coordinate 7,497 of JAFZWX010000089.1, forward strand.
CCGTTTCTAAAATCATCTAAGGTTGTAAGAAGCTGTTCTTTGTTTTTTAGTGCATCGGTATCGAGCCGGACAATTCTTGCATTCGGGAACTTTGCCTTTGTTTCTGCTTCAATGTATTCAGTACCAAAACCGCTTGAGCCAATATCTACAGAACCACAGGCAGGACAGCTTTGTGGAGGTGTAATTGACCAGCCGCAGTAATGGCATTTAAGACGATTTTCTGATTTATGGTAGGTGAGTGGAACAGAACAGTTTTTGCACACAAGCTCGTAGCCGCACTGATTGCAGCTGAAAAAGTGTGTAAAGCCTCGCCTGTTCAAAAATAAAATTGCCTGATGTCCTCTTTCAAGAACACCATGAATTTGTTTTTCAAGCGGCTCAGAGATTGAACCTTCTGTTTTATAGTTTCGTAAGTTTATGCAAGAAATATGCGGCATTTCTCCACCGGCAAGACGTTTTGTAAGAGTGTGGCGTACAATTGTTCCGGTTTTCATTCCATACCAGGCTTCGACACTTGGAGTAGCACTACCCATAATTAGCGGGATTTTTAAATTAGAACATCGGTGCATAGCAACCTGACGCGCATGGTATCGAGGATTATTTCCTGATTTATAGGAGCCGTCGTGTTCTTCGTCAATTATAATAAGACCAAGCTCTGGGACAGGTGCAAATACTGCAGAACGCGCTCCAACAATTACGCGCGCTTCTTTATGCATAATGCGGTTCCATTCTTTAAGCCGCTGCGAAGGAGTTAGTCCTGAATGAAGTACTGCCGCAGTTTTTCCAAAGCGCTCGGTTACTGCCTGAACAACCTGTCCGGTAAGCCCTATTTCTGGTACAAGATAAATAACTCCTTTTCCAGACTGGAGCATTTTTTCTGCAAGCGAAAGGAAGACTTCTGTCTTCCCAGAACCAGTTGGACCATAGATGTAATGGTACAACTTCGCATTGTGGATTGCCGCGTCATTGCGAGCGGAGCGCGGCAATCCATCTTCCAAAATCTCATCCACACACTTCTTCTGTTCATCCGAAAGCTCATTTTTAGGTGACTGCGCAATTTCATCTTCAAAACCAAAACCACCCGCAGAACTTTCACGTCTGCCGCTTGGAATCATAGAAAAAACTGCTTCGCCAAGAGTGCATAAATAATAGCGGCTAATCCAGTTTGCAATTTCTATAAGCTCTTCACCAAAAAGTGGTTCCTTATCAATAACGCGTCTGATTGGTTTTATTTTTGAAGCGTCAACAGTACATGTTGCTGGTATTTCATTTGTAATTCCAATTATAAAACCTTCTGTTTTTTTATTGCCGAACATAATTTCGGCTCGTTTACCAATCATTGGAACAAGCTCTGGTTTTTCGTCGGCTGGAGGAGTGTAGGAATATGTAAAACCCTGATTAATCGGAAGATTCAGGATTATTTCAAGATAAATCATTTGCTCCTAATTTCATCAAGCTTTGCTTTGAACTGTTTTAAATCCTGCCAGGCTGGGGCTTTGAGACTCTGGTCCCGCAAAAGAGCACTTGGATGATAAGTTATCATAAGCGGAATGGCGTTATAATCAAAAATTTGACCTCGAAGTTTATTTAAGGCTTCTTGGGTTTCTATCATTTTATGGCCTGCAATGCGTCCCATACATAAAATCATTTTTGGTTTTAAAATATGAATCTGTGCCTGTAAAAAAGCAAAACAGGTTGACTGTTCTTCTGGCTGTGGATCGCGGTTGTTTGGCGGACGGCATTTTACAATATTTGCAATATAACAGTTTTTTGTTCGGTCAAGCCCAATTGCGGCAAGCATTTTGTCGAGCAATATACCGGCTTTACCTACAAAAGGTCTTCCAGACATATCCTCATCATAGCCGGGCCCTTCACCAATAACAAGTACATCAGGGTTTTCAACACCTTCACCTGGAACAACATTGTTGCGTGTACGGGCAAGCTGGCACTTTGTACAGCGGGTTATTTTTGAATATAGGTCAGACAGAGTAAGGCCTTCCGTGGTGGTTGTGCTGATATTTGTGGTGGTTTTGACAGGCTCAACCACCGCAGACTTTTGCTCAACCACCGCTGTCATTGTCGGGCTAGACCCGACAATCTCATCTTCAAAAACGACTTCTCCTTTAAAACCTTCCCCAACAAATCCGTTTATATTTGCATCAGCCTTTTTGAGTAAATCATATATCAGTTCTTTATTTTGTTTGTTCATAAAAATCCTTTGTCATTGCGCCCTTCGACAAGTTCAGGGACCGCATGTCATTATCGGGCTTGACCCGATAATCTCATAACAGATTGCCGTGTCAAGCACGGCAATGACACTATTATTTTGATGTCTTCCATTCCTCTGGACTACCAAAAGTCAATTTTACTATTTCCCGTTCGTTATAGGCTTTTTCAATTAAATCTTCTACTTCAAGGCTGTTATAAATTTCTTCAGCCTGATCGCATGTACCGCGCAAAACAGGATGACGCGGACTGAATAAAACGCAGCAGTCTTCATAAGGCAAAATTGAAGTTTCGTAAGTGTCTATTTCTTCGGCAGTGCGAATTATTTCTTCCTTATCCAAACCACAGCAAGGACGCATCATTGGGAATTCCGAAAAATGTTCTGTAACAGTCATGTTTTCAATTGTCTGACTTGCAACCTGACCAACACTTTCTCCTGTAATAATACATTTTGCATTGCAGCGTCGGGCAAGCATGTTTGCAACCTTCATCATACAAACACGTAAAATCAAAGTAGACCACGCTTCAGGAGCCTTTTCTTTAATGCGCATCTGAACATCAGTAAAAGGAATTATATTTAAATAAGTTTGTATTCCGTAATAAGCAAGCTTCTGTGCAAGAGTAACAACTTTCTGCTTAGCTTCTTCAGAAGTATAAGGGTAAGAATGAAAATAACAGCATTCAATTTTCATACCGCGGCGAAGCATTCTGTAGCCTGCAACAGGTGAGTCCAATCCACCAGAAAGCAGCAGTAACCCTTTACCACTTGAACCAACAGGAAGCCCACGACATCCCCTGTTATTATCACAATAAACAAAAACTTTTTCGCGAACTTCAATATAAATCACGCAATCAGGATTATGAACATCAACCTTCATAAGGCTTTCAATAGGTCCTGCAACTTCACAAGAAAGCTCATAAGAGTTTAAAGGAAATCCCTTATCGCTTCGGCGCGAATCTATCTTAAAAGTTTTTGCTCCTGCTTCTGCCTGAGCTTTTGCAACCTTAAAAGCAGTATCACTTATAGCCCCAAGCTCCTTTTCGCAAACCTCACATTTAGCCCAGCCTGTAATACCTATTAAATGGTTGAGCATAAATTCTATTTTTGGACCAAGTTCATCAGCCTTTGCATCATCACATTCAATATAAAGACGGCCGGCACGCAAAAGAGAACGGCTGCCTGTTCCTTCAAGGCATTTAGAAACATTGTGGCGTAAAAGATTTTCGAATTCCTGAATATTTGAACCTTTAAGGGTAAGCTCCCCAAGCTTTGCTAGATAAGTCATACATAAAGTATAAACTAAAACTCACCGATAATCTATATACATGAAAAAAGGATTTTTAGTCGTTCTGTTATTTGCATTAATCTGCCCGGTGTTTTCTCAAAAAATTCCTGAGGTTTTGCAAGGAATATGGGAAGGCAAGGACAGATTTGTTTATTTTGACAATGCTGCAGACGATGAAAATCCTGAGTTTGTGATTATCTTAAAGGAATATTACGGCTGGTATTACGACAGGGCTGCAGAACCTCTTGAATATAAAGAAGCAGAACCACGTACTCGAAACGCTGCAACACATAAAGATCCTGAAGTTATTCCTTTTACAATAAATGAAATTGAAAACATAACAGATGCCTTTCAGCTTTCAATAACTTATTCCAAACATTATTCAAATACAACCAGCTTTGCGATTATTAAAGATAAAGTATATTTAAATCCATACACGTTGATTACTGATGACCCTTCGACAGGCTCAGGGACCGCAGAAACTGCAACACTATACCGTGGCTACCAATATTCCGACGGATTTATTATGAACAGTCAGCCTGTAGACGAAAACATAAGCCTTTTGATTATGCTTGATGATAAGTTTTACGATGTGCGCTACTGGCAGACCGACATGGACTACGAAGCAACAACAGTAACTTTTAAATACAAGGATGATGTTTTTCAGGTTCCAAAGCACCTTTATGCCGAAGGTACAAATTATTCAAGCGTAAACGGACGCAGCAAAAAAGTGCGCAATACTCAACCGGCGTTCCAGGTGGCAAATCAAAATATAATTTACAACACTGACAAAACTGTACTCATTTTGAACAGTGAACCATATCTTACAAAACTCACCGACAAAAAGACTTTTGAAGATTTAATGCAGATAATAAAAGAAGCAAATGCCCGTCGTAAACCGGATCCGGAACCTATTTTTCCGGTACAACTTCCGAGTTTTCCTGGCGAGTAGCGTGAAGAGTTTCGCGTTTTTCTATAACATCTCTTGTTCTGTGAAGACGTGGTAAATTGTAACGCAAAATCATAAATGGAAGCATTCCCAAAACAAAGTTTACAATACAGGCAGGTA
>JAFZWX010000090.1 GCA_017617145.1 Treponema sp.
AACGATTCAGTTTTGTTTTTTATTTTGATGAGAGACCTTTTTTTGTTCTCAAAAAAAAAGACTGTTTACTTTGAAAAACAGCCCTAAGTTGTATTTTTTTTAGAATTAGTATTGACAACTTGGGGCCTTATATGTGTTATACGATATTTACTAGACTGTAGCATAATGCTTTGCATATTGTGAAAGCACTTCATTCATCATTGTCTGATATTTTGTATTGTGTTTTTCGGCTTCCATCTTAAAAAATTTAATACAGTCAGAGTCGATAGATATTGTTATCTTCTCTTTTGCTGTTTTTCTTACAAGTTCCGCTGGGGATGGAAGGAAATCTTCTACTACAACAGCTGAATCCAAAGCATCCATTACAGATTTTTCAGGATCATTGTAAATGTTCTTCATATCGCTTCTTTCCTTGACGCCAATAACCTGCGCCGAAAATTCTAATATTTTGACCTCGCATTGTAAAACGAACTGTCAAAATTCCTTCATCTGTTTTTCCAATACAAAAATAACGTTTTTCTAAAATGGAATGCTTAATATCCTCTAAAATCATACGTTTTTCATCAAAAAATGCATCCTGTGCCTTTTCAAATGAAACTTTATGCTTTTTTATGTTTTCAGAGTTTTTCTTTTCATCCCATTCGAATGTCATACATATTTATTATACATACTATTATATGTATCAGTCAAGTTTTTTTTAGCAGATTCATGGTTAAATTAATTTCATCAGCAAGCTTGACTTGCTGATGAAATATTCCTATTTGTACTCAGTTTCTGGCTCTGCTACACAAAGATAATTATTATCATTTATGCTGTACGAGATATTTTGTTTCAGTGAAAATCTAAGCTGTAAAGGAAACTTTATAAAATATTCATTTCCTTTTTTATAAATACCCATACATTTATGTCTTGAGCAGCTGGGTGTCTCAAAACGAAGCTTTTCCATTAAAAAATTCTTAAATTCATCGGCAATACATGAATGGTATGCTACAACATCTCCGTCTTTTTTTACTACAATGTAACCGCCGTTTACTTCTGATTTTCCATCCCACCTTTTCCCAAGCCGAAGTCCTGTAAACATTGAATACAGCAGGTTTTCAATTCTTAATCTGTATGCATCGTAATTATTCTTGAAGCCATATTTGGCAAAGTCTTTTCTAGCGAGATAATCCAAACATTCTTTTAAGCAAGTTTTTTCTCCATTGCGCTCATAAAAATAATACTTCAACATTCCGCCAACGATCAAAGGCATTTCTGTTCCGCAACAAGTAATAAGGTTTTCTCTTGCAATATTGCCGACTGGATTTATAAATTCCAAATCAAGATTTTTATCATGCAGAAATTTCATTCTTTTTCCAACTGAAGTATGCCCTTGATTATCAACAAGAATATTAAAATCCTGCATTATTTTGTCATCGATTTTACCAATGATTTTATATTCGAAGTTGGTGTTATCGCCACTTGCATTGAACAAGGTTGAACCAGCGTCTATGTCAGATTTGCAAGAAAATCCCATTATCTGATTGATACCGCTTCTGTAGTCCAAAGTTTCAAGAACTATATCCTGCGTGCCGCCGAAAAATCTGTTTGACTTTTCTGCCGGTGACTTTAGCTTTTGTATTTTTATCGATTCCAAAAAATCCGTGATATCTTTGTTTGTAAAGGTTGTTTCCGTTGCGGAAGTTATCATATCCCATATTTTGCTTTTGTAGCTTTTGATTTTTGAGCAGTCGATTGTAGCCACTTCATTTTCATTGAGTTTGATTATTACGGTTTCACCTGTAAAATAGCTGTATTCTTTTCCTTTTATTTCTTCCCTGATTATACGGACAATACTCAAAAACTTATCGCGGATTTTTTCCATGTTTTTGTCGGCTGCATAGACTTTACCGTCGCTTAACAGTTTAAAGAAAATATAAATCTCACTCCATTCGCCCTTGTTTCCTTTCAATTCCATTTTACTTCTCCGCTGCATCAAGAGTTTTTTTGATTTTCTTCGCAATTGCTTCAATAACTGGAACAGAAACTGAATTTCCAAACTGTTTATAAAGGTGAGTGTCTGCAAGAACAAGTTTGTATGAATCTGGGAAACCTTGTAGCCTTGCCCATTCTCTCGGTGTCATTTTTCTAATACCATCTGTATTTACAGTTCCCTTTATGTGAGTTGTAGGCGTTAAATCTTTTTGCCGTTTATCGACAATGAGATTTCTTTCTCTTCCCATTCCTCCGCAGACAATTGCCCCTGCAATTCCATTGACATCTCTTATTTCATACCCAAAGCCATGCCCCATTGCTTCATGCCGAGCTTTATGCCTTTTTAGAGTCTCAATATATGTTGTGCTGAGATAGTATTTTGCAGGAACGGGGGTTTCTTCCATTATGTCTTTTATACATTTTGAAGAATCCGTTCCTTCAGGAAATGTGAATTCTGTTACATTTAAATCCTTATGGAATGCAACTATGTAAATTCTTTCTCGATTTTGTGGAACTCCAAAATCTTTGCTGTTAAGCACTTGAGAAAAGACATTATATCCGAGAGATTCGAATGTTGATTTTATTATTTTAAAAGTACGACCTTTGTCATGGATAACAAGGCCTTTTACATTTTCACAGAAAATTACCTTAGGTTTATGGTATTCGCAGATTCTTGCAACATCCAAAAAAAGCGTTCCGCGACAAATTCCTTTATAGTTGTCCTCGAAACCTTTTCTTTGCCCAGCCATACTGAAAGCTTGGCATGGAAATCCTGCAAGGCAGATATCAAATGGAGGAATTTCAGTTTCTTTTATTTTTGTAATATCGCCCGCAATTGTTTCTGGAAGATTGAAGTTTGCTTTATAGGTTTTCTGTGCATATTCATCCCATTCCGAGACAAATACTGTTGATGATTCTTTGAAAGCTTTTTCAAAGCCTATTCTTATACCACCAATCCCTGCAAAAAGATCAATGAATTTGTAGTGTGACATTCGTTTTTTCTTTTTGGAAAAAATGTCACACTGGAATTATTAATGATTAGATTTTAATATTCTTTTCCAGCCCAGTGGGCTGTGCGTATAACAACTGGTTGTACCGCAGCGGGCCTGACCCGCTGTCGGCTACGAACCTTTGTTACACGAAATTATTTCCTAAACAATACTATCTTCCTTACTTTTCTTAAAGAATATACTGTTTCTTTTACAAAAGCAAAACTTTTTTTATTTTGTGAACAATCCTAAGCGACGAATGTCGCGTACTACTGCTACTTTGCTTTGCCCTAAAGTCAAATAACTAATATAAAGCAAGCTCGACTTGCTTTATATTAGTTTCCATTTTTTTCTCAACCTCTTCTTCGCCTGAGCCCTAAAGTTCAATTCATTTTATAATCGAGCCTGACTCGATTATAAAATATACCAAAATCTATTTTAGTTTAATCGAAATAAAGAATATAATTAAACCAATTGATAATAAACCTGAAAGAATAACAAATGCATATCCGATCTTTTTATTTTTATTCACTATCAGGTCTCTTCCATAAAAAAACGGAAGGGCAATATAAGCTGGATAAAAAAATGACAGTAAACAAAGAACTTTTAGTGCTGTACTTATATAGTCTCCAACAGTCACCGCGGAAGCAATAAATACAAAAGGATAAGGAATAATAGATATACAGCCCAAAATTATTACAGTTATAAACAGTATGTTTCTTAATAAATGTGATTCAGATTTTTCTGTTTTTGATTCCTTTTGTTTCGGATGTTTTAAAATTGAACTCACGATAAAGAAAATTATAACAAGAAAGATAATTATTGAAATTATTAGAAGAAGATTTTTTATCTTTTCAATATCAAATCCCATCTTTCCTCCAAGCACCCCAGTGCGGGTGTCCGTGTAACAACTGGTTGTACCGCAGGCAGCTTGACTGCCTGTCGGCTACGAACCTTTGTTATACGTTCTAAAATCTTAAGTCTGGAATAATGCTTGTAATACAAGTGTCATCCCATTTATCGCCTTTATATACACTTTTAATAATTAATTTAATATTCTTTGTCCATTGCGTCATTTTTATAGTTTGAATTCTTACTTCATCAACTAATGTGTAGGAATATTTTATATCATTATCCAAATCTATAATTTCTATATCTTTGACTCTCGAATTTTTTTTATATAAGTCTAATCTTTCGGAAACAAAACCATTTAAAATATTTAACTCATTAAATTCTTTTGATGTACTAATCGTAATAAATTCATTTTCTCCATAACCAGCGATACCTTCAACCCATGGCTTATGCCCTGGGTTCCACATTCTTGAGCCTTCTTTGCTGTCTGGTGGTAGAAATAATGTACCAAGATTTTTAGCAGAATATATTGTTGTTCCTTCTTTTAATTCTGAACTTGCGGTATAAACTGTATTAAATTTATACATGTTATAATACTCGTTGTTTTCTTCGATATTTTTTATATATGACTTAAACCAATTTTCAGCATTTTTGTCAGTAAAAACTAAATTATCTATTGGTCGAAAAGAATCTCCATTGTTTTGGAAAATAATAACTTTACCAAATAAATAGTAAAAACCATTTTCATTTAATTGAAAATCTTTTCTATCATATTCTTTTGTAATTTTACTCTCTTCATCTTCAAATATTATTTTATCTGGTGTTATTGTATATTTTTGAAAACCTAAATCATCTGTATAAAAAGAAAAATTCTGTTTATCTTGTGAGGATAAACTTGTAGCAACTATTATCGTTAAACATAAACTAAAAAATATTTTTTTAATTTTCATTTTCCCTTTCCTTCCTCCAGTTCAGTGAGCTGTGCGTATAACTACGCGCTTAAACCGCAAACCAGCTTGACTGGTTTGTCGGATTTGAAGCGCATGAAAATCATTAAGGCCCCAAGGTTTATCGTGCTAAGATAGATAAGCCCATCCGGGCACGATATCCTACTTTTTCTGGAGGGAACCTTAATGAGATTCTATAAGAACCAGCATCAATTTTACATTGGAATCGATCTTC
>JAFZWX010000091.1 GCA_017617145.1 Treponema sp.
AGCCGTCCGATAATCACCGTCTGGCAAAAACAGCGGTTCGCGACCTGTTCCTGAGAAAGCTTTTTTTCCTTTCTGATTTCTTTTATGGTCAAGGCAAATGCTGTTTTGAAATCCAAAGGGCGACTCCGCAAAAAGTTGAGCATTTTTAGACGATAAGGCGCAATTTTCTTATAACCTATGGTTATAAAAATTGATTTTTGTAACCTCTTGGCTATAAAGAATGGTCTTTATTAATTTTTAATTGGAGTTCTTGAGTGCCGGAAGTTGTTGAATTAAAGTGCCCTGGTTGCGGTGCGCGAGTTCAGATAGATCAAAAAGAGTGCGAATGGTGTCATTCGCCGATAATTGTGTCCTCGATGTCGGATATTTTCAAAATGTCCACAGCAAATGTTCTCAAATATTCAAAATCATACGAGAGTGATTTAAAAGAAAATCCTGGTAATGCGGAATTAAATAATTCTCTTGCGATGTGTTATTTAAACATGGGGTTTTATGAGAGAGCACTTGAAAAATTCAACAAAGCAATTGAACAAGACTTAAATAATCCTGAGACTTATTTCTATGCTGCAGTCTGTGTTCTTGCTGGAAGAAAACCTTTCCTGACACCACGTCCTGAAATCGATAAGATCGAAAAATATATAAATGCTGCTTTGATGATTGAGGAAAACGGTTTGTTCCGTTATTTTCAGGCATACATAAAATATGACTATTTCAAACGGAAATTTTTCAAGACTTCTCCTACATGGGAAGAATGTTTTGCACAGGCAAAAGCAGACGGTTTTTCGCCGAGTGATGTGAATCAGCTGTTTTCAATCTTGAAACAGGAGAAACCAAGTTGTATGTAGGAGCAAAGTGCTCTAGTAATAAACAATAGGAGGTTTTTTATGGACAAGGGTGCAATTACAAAACTTTGTAAAGGTAGAACTAAAGATCAACAAGAAGTAATTCATTATTTTTGCGAAGAACGCGGATGCATGAACAAGGGAATTTCTGACGAACAATTCGATGAAAACAAAACAAAACAAATCAATGCGTTAAATTTGAAGCAAAAAGCATTAAATAAACTTGGTATTGATGAGGATCAAGTAAAAGAAATTGATCCAATCTGTTTAATTGGTCCCGTTTATAATGGAGCAACATATAAAATGCGAGGTACAGATAATGTATATCGTTATTCTTCATATCAGATTACACATATTTTTTGTTCTTCTGACCAAGTTTATGTTTACCAGTATACTGTTAATCTAGATTCTGATGAGAAAAAAGAAAGAGCTGAAGAATATTTCTACAAAGATATTGTTAATTTTACTACTATTGATGAGACGGAAGAACTAGAATTCGAAGTCAAAAAAGGTGGTTGTCTAGGCAACGCAACAGAAATAGAGCGATTTAAAGTAAATACTAATAGCTTGAAAATCACTGTTCCTGGAGATGTGTTTAATTGTGCAATGGTCTCAAACAATAAAATTGAAGAACAAATTCAAGCTCTTAAAGCAAAACTTCGCGAAAAGAAAAACGCATAGCCAAATGCATGATTTCCCGAGCAATGAAGAAAGGGAGCTTGTTCGAAAATATGTTTTAGAGCGTCCTTTATATCGACCGAATATAACATATCTGAAAGCTTTTCTAATTGTGTTTTGCGGAGTATTGGGAATTACGATTTTTTCAGTTGCGGTTTTTTCTGTTCTTTCTTCATTCGGTCTGACTTTAAAGAAATCAATTTATTTCCCCATATTTTTTTTAGTTTCATTTGCAATCTGTGCAAGATGGATTGGAATTCTTGCTGTGAAACTTTATCAGCATTATGCGAGTGAAGAAATTCGCAGAAGATGTCTTTTAAAGCCCACTTGTTCTGAATATGCAATTATTGTCCTGAAAAAATATGGATTTTTGATCGGCGGCATAAAAATATGGATCCGACTCAACTATAAATGCCGCGGCAATGTGTATTACATAGATGAACCGTAATTTTGGAGGGAATATGGGACTCTTTAAAAAAAATCCAAATGAAACCGCTTATGTAGGCGGAAAGAAACACTGGGTTGATGTAATCAAAAACAGTGGAGCAGGCGATTTGCTTATTTGGCGGCAGCCGGAAGAAGATTTCAATACGCATTCGACGCTTATTGTCATGCCAGGAGAAGAAGCGATTTTTGTAAACAAAGGTGTGATTGAACAGGTTTTTGAAAATGGAACTTACAAGCTTTCCACGAACAATTACCCGTTTATCAGTCGTCTTTTAAACGCTTTTTCCGGTGGAATAAGCACATTCAACTGCGTGGTCTATTTTGTCCGTAAAGCAAGTAGTGCTGAAATTAAATGGGGAACAGATTCTCCAATACAAGTGCGGGACAAGCTGCTTGGAATCGCAACAAAGCTTCGTGCCAGAGGTTCATATAAAGTTCAAGTCGAGAACTCGTCGAAATTTCTCGAAACTCTTGTCGGAAACAATATCCGCTACGAAACACAGGAAAATTTAAACAGATTCTTTGTTACACAGTTCCAGAGCAAGATCAAATCAGCAGTAGCAAAGGAACTTGGAGCGAGTGAGACAGAAGTTTTAGGGATTGATGCGCGTCTTGATGAATTTTCAGAGTTGATTCAGCCTCAAGTTAACGAAATCCTTTCTGTAAACGGTTTAAAGTGTTCAGCTTTTGCAATTTCTGCAATTGATATTGATGATGAAAACGGACTTCGTGAAAAATACGACCAGATTGGTATGAGCCAAATCGAAACTGTTCGAAAAGCGCAAGCTCAAAAAGCAGCTCTAGACACACTTGGCATAAATTGGGCGCAGCAGCAATCTGCGGAAGTACTGAAAACGATGGCAGCAAATCCCGGAAATATTGCTGGTCAAGTCGGAGCCGGATTGGGAATGGGAGTCGCAGCTGCCAACGCTTTTGGAACAATAGCAAATCAGATGCTGAATCCGAACCTTACTCCTAATGCTCAGCCGCAAGGGAAAACTACAGAAGATCCGGTAGAAAGATTGTCAAAGCTTAAAAAAATGTTGGATGCAGGTTTGATTGAGCAGTCTGAATATGACGCTAAAAAATCTGAAATTCTAAGTTCAATGTAGTAACTCAGGAGGTTTCATGACAAAAAGAAACAGGCTTATAATAATCCTTGACTCGGTCTTTGTAGCCGCATTCAACATCCTGTTTTTTATGAATGCCGGCTCTTCGCACGACACTTCGATTTGGATTTGTTACGGCTTTTTGCATTTTGCATATTTTATGGTTTTGTTGACACCCGTTATTGAAGCAAATGGAAAAAACGCCTATCTTGCAAGACTCACGACATATGCAATTTCTTTTCTATATTTTCTGACGGAATTTATTTTAACAGTATTTGTTGTTTTGTATGAATCGCAAAATGGTGACAGCCTCGGGATAAAATTCGTGATTTCAATCCAAACAATTCTGACTGCGATATATCTGATCGTTCTTCTTTCCAATCTTCTTGCAAACAACGCTACCTCCAGCAAGGAAGCTGAGCACGATGCTCAAAATGGTTTCATAAAAACAATGTCATCTATATCGAATCTATTGCAGAACCAAGTCTGAAAAACAAAATCAGTGATCTGTATTGCACAATTCACTCAAGTCCGATTAAGACTTCTGCCGATGTCTCTGTTTATGAAGAAACATAGAAAACCTGTTCAGCGAACTTGAAGAATTCGTGAGTCATAATAATGCACAAAAAGCAATTGAGCAGATTCGCGAAATTGAACGGCTTATAAACAAAAGAAATTTTATGCTTAAAGCAAGAAGATAAAAAATAGTTGCTTCTCTCAATTCATAAAGTAACAAAAGAAATCTATGGAAGTGCGGTCACCGAGATTCCCCAAAAATGATTTTGCCGAGCCGCCCACGCTCATTTTACACCTTTCATCCGGATCGAGGTCGAAAAATTCGACCACGATAATTAAGCGAAACCGGCTGAATTTATTAAGATATGCTCCCAAGGTCAAAATTTTTGACCGCAAAACATGTGGGGATGACGGTGCTCCCGCAAAAACAAATGAAAAGAAAATCTAAAATTTATTTGACTTTTGTGATAAAGCGTATATATTGCAGACATTGAGCTGGTCGAAAGACCCAG
>JAFZWX010000014.1 GCA_017617145.1 Treponema sp.
TAGAACTTTGTCTATATACGTGCAAATACGTTTTATATTGAATTCGCTAATTGTTTTTTCTTTTTGTTCTTGAGTATGTTCGTTAATATGTTTTTTGATATTCTCAAGGAAATTAACATTTTTCTTTAACATATCGGGGGTCGCTTGAATGTTCACAGGAAAAAATAAGCGTAAACCATTATAAAAATGTATCTTAAATTCATTGCTTGCAGATGATATAGCTATTGCTATTTCCTTTGGGTCAATTTCTATAAATGATTCCCAATTGCTAGGTTCCGACATGAATTCTGAGAACTTTTCTTTCCCATTTTCTTTTATCATACACAGAAAGGCTTTCTGCTTTGCTTTGTGTTTGTTGTTGTCGTTAATTTCTAAGGCGTACAGTCTTAGCTTTTCATATTTTTCTTTTGCTGGGGATTTTTCGGATTCATCCCATCTTATTGCTTGAAGATCAAACAGTGGGGAATATTCCGTGTCCATTGCGTTTTTTATTGCCTTATTGAAACTATCAGTATCTTCATCTTTTAATTCAATAATACCATTTCCTTCAATTTGACAGAGATACGCATATGTTTTTAGTATATCGTATACTCCATAATCTCCATTAGAAACAGCTGTTTTTATATTATTAATAATACTAGGTAATTCTTTGTCGTCAATACTTGTCCAATTTGATATTTGGCTAACAAAAATCTGTGATTTTGATGATTCCTTTTGAATATATTGTGTCCTGATTCCCTCTACAATTGAATTTATGGATTTCGGAGAGGTATATCCATCAAACACTAAGTCAAACAGTTCCGGATAGAATGTTAAATGGTTTATGTTTAATGTCGAATACTTTTCCTTAAGCAAATTTTTATATCCATTATTAGTGGAATCCTCGTTGGTTTCTGAACTTTTTTTGTTATCATCAAATACAGATATTGTGTTGTTTAGAGATTTTATGCAATTACTTAATTCGTCCCTATCATTCCCTTCTTTTGCTTCAATGGAAAGAACTGTAAAGGTCGTTAGAAGATCGCTATTTATCTCATCTTTGTATTTGCCTGATATTTCTTGGAATATCTTGATATATATATCCGTGATAAAAATCAGTGTTCGTATATTCTTACATGAACTGGCGTTAAAAATGGTGATTATTAATTTTTTTTGTTTCTCCCAAAAACGATGGTATTCCTTCTCCTTTTCATGTTTTTTAAGAATCGTGTCAAATATTTCGCTTAGATTTGGTGTTAAATTATATGTGAATCGTACAGTTTTTTCTTTGAATTCCCAAAAATTGTCGTCTAGTTTTTCGTCATTGGCAATTATAATAATTTTATAATGATCATGTTCGGTTAAGTAATTTAGATATCCTAAAACAGATTGAATGTCTATTTTTGTTTTGTCAATGCGTTCTAAATCGTCAAAGAATAGCACATCATTCTTGTTTATGCCTTTTAAATCTTTCACACGAGTAATTGTCTCATCAGAAGCTCCTATGTGTTTTACAACGTTTAGTAATCCTGCTTTCGCAAGTAAAATGACTTTATTCTCCAGTATTGGAATTTCTGAAGAAATTATTCTTTCAAGAATATTGTCAATCGATTCTAGGCCATATAAACTTACGTATATAGGTTTGTAAGGATTCTTGGTTCGCTCTTTTCCTGGTAAATTTTCTATGAATTTGAATAACTCATTTTTGCAATAATAAGTTTTCCCACATCCCCAATTTCCTGTAATCATTATGGCGTAGTCAGTGTCTTGATTATTGAGATAATCTGTCACTATGGATTTTATCGCATCTTCTGTTTGATATTGTTGCATATGAATTTGTTTAATGTTTCTTTTAATACAAAAATATATCAAAACAATTCAAAAACAAAAGCCGCACCCAATGGATGCGGCTTCCTCTATAATGAATTCTTAAAGAATTACATGCCGAGACGTTTCTTGAGAGTATCAAGACGTGCAACGAGCTCCTTAGGAAGGTGCTTGCCGAACTTAGCGAAGTGCTCCTCGATACGTCCAACTTCCTCTTTCCACTCGTCAACGTTAACAGCCAATACTTGCTCCATCGTCTTCTCATTCCAGCAAGAGTCAAGACCCTCGATGTTGATAGCACCCTTAGCAGGTACCTTTCCGATTGGAGTGTCAACTGTCTCACCTTGACCGTTGCAACGATCGAAGATGTAAGCCAATACACGGCTGTTGTCACCGTAACCTGGCCACAAGAATCCACCTGGAAGAGCCTTGTTGCTCTTGTCACGACGGAACCAGTTAACGAAGAAGATCTTAGGCAAGTTCTTACCACCCTTAGCTTGTGGCAACTTCTCCATGTCGATCCAGTGCTGGAAGTAGTCTCCCATGTTGTAACCGCAGAATGGCAACATAGCGAATGGGTCACGACGAACACCAGCCTTCAAACCGATAGCGGCAGCGGTAACCTCAGAACCTACGATAGATCCCATGAATACACCGTGTGCCCAATCCTCAGCCTCGTGTACCAATGGTACAGTGTTAGGACGACGACCACCGAAGAGGATAGCGTCAACCTTCACACCCTTAGGAGACTCCCAATCTGGGTCGATAGCAGGACAGTTAGCTGCAGGAGCAGCGAAACGAGAGTTCTTGTGAGCA
>JAFZWX010000092.1 GCA_017617145.1 Treponema sp.
AAAAGAAGAAAACGTTGTGAGGGTAGGAGTTGTACCTACAATATCAGCTCTTCGGTTTCCCGAAGGACTGCCCGCTACTATGTTGCGACCATCACTCACAACGATTAGTTTAAATATATCATAAAAGATAAAATTCATAAAGTCGTAGCTTTGGATTTTTTTAAAGCTGAAAGTTTTGAGTTTAAAGCTGAAAGTTTTGAGTTTTTTTATTGACAATATCTTCTTTCTGTATTAAATTTAAAGAGCCTTGTGTTGTCATTTGATTCGGCAATGAGAGCCGTCTAGGATTTGACCACACAAGGCTTTTCTTTTGTATAACGACCTGTAATTTGGAGGATCGTTATACTAATTTCCTTATATCATTTATACTAATTTCAAGAATAGATGCAGCTTTAGATATAGAAATAAGCTCACTATCAAGAGCTTTTTTTACATATATTTGTAATATATTTTCATAATTTTCATTATTATATTCGATTTTGGTATTTAAAATATTTTCTAAATGTTCTATTTTTCTTTTTTTGAATTCAGCTTGTATTTTAGATTTTTCTATAACACGTTCTCCTAATATAAAGAATGCATCAACACTAGTCTTAAAATATCTCGAAAGTCCTGTAAGTAAAACATCAGAAGGAACGGCTTTGCCATTAAAACATTCTTCTAGCCATTTTCTATCAAAATATTTTGAAAAAATATCAATTAATTCTGTTTGTTTTATATCTTTAAGTAAACAAAATTCATACAATCTGTTACTAAAAATAATACAAAGTTCTTCTTGGTTCATAAAACCTCCTTTTGAAATATACAATTACATATTTATATTTTGTATAACGACCCGCATTTTTTGGAGGGTCATCATACCAAACTTGTTTGTGAGTTTACTATAGCTGAGTCAAATTCGATTATCACGGAAAAATGGGTACGAAAATACTAACTATCTTTAAGCTGTTCGAATTCTTTTTTAAGTTCTGATACAAAATTCTCAAATTCTAAATTGTCAACAACCATTACAAAAGAAACTCCGGAATAACCCATATAACAATTTGTATCCTTAAATTGATATGAGTCAGGACTAATGATTATTGTATAAACTCCGGCCTCAATTTCATCAAGATAAGGAAATGCTCTATCAGGAAAAATAGATACTGACATATCAGGATCAGGATGAGATTCCCAAATCCTCGATTTTTTATCTTTAATACAAGCATCAAAATCTTCAAGCAAGAGCAGTTTATCCTGTTCGCTCGCAACAACTCCACCTTCTTTTCCCATAGACCAATAATCACCGTATCGTTTCATCACTTTTTCGTTAAGAACAGGAGTTCCTTTCCATTTCAAGCAAACTTTAAAGCTCCATTCAGGCCAAGTACCCCAATCATGAAATTTCATTGGAATAAACTCTAATTCTAAATTTTCATATTTCAATATTGCCATATCTTTCCCTTCCGTTTAAGATGTTACTTTGAATAATATTTGGCTCTGTCCATTCGAGGCTTCTTTTTTTATCTAGACTTCATACAATTTAATTCCTTCTCTTGCTACGATTTGCTCTATTGTGCCTATGTATTTTTTTCTCTCTAAAAAAGTTGCTTCATTCTTAACAATAATATCTACAGGTTTTGTTTTTATTCCTTGTAAACTTGAATATGCTTTTGTAACAGTGTTACAAGAAACTTTTCTTTTTCCAGGCATTACTATATAAAAATCATAATCGCTTTCTTTGTTATAATCACCTCTAGCATAAGAACCGAAAAGAAAAACAACTTTTGGCTTGAGAGTTTCTACAAATCTTTTAACATATTCGTTGATTTCTTCATTCATATTATTGCTCTTAATCAGAATTATAATATTAAAAAAGTTTCTAACTCCTCAATAAAAATATCGTCATTCTGAAATCTCTCGAATTTTCTTTAACATTTGTTTTTGAATTGCCCTGCGTTCTTCTCGTTCGCTCTTCGTTAAGAATCTTTTCTCGTCAAATGTATGATTGTCATTATTAAGTCTGTTCTCTTTTTTTATCATTGACAAATCACCAGAACTAAAATGTTCTTCGTCATATGTAATAATTGGAATCCATTCAATATCAGGGAAGTGATTATAAAATCTTATTTGAGGTGTAAAAAGTAGACTATATATTTTTTTATCTCTTACCCATTTGAGATCTTTAAATTGAAATGTTAATCCTGTAGAACTTGTTCCAAAAAGGAAAAAATCGCCTGGTTGAAGATAATTCGAAATATCATACATATTAATTGGCACATGCTCAGCCACAGCATTCTCGATTATCCAATATAATAAATCTTTTATTTCATTTTTCATTTTTTTTACAACTCCTTTAGTTTTTCAACAACAACTCCTTCGCCAAACAGGGGAATATAGCGGCTTTCGTTTTTATGGTCATAGCCCCAGTTTTTATGCCAGTGGCCAAAGAACCATCGTTGATAAGTCATCATTTCATCAATCATATCATTGAAACAGACATTAGAATCTTCTCTAAAAGCTGCAACACATTCTGGATCATCACAACTTGATTCAATGCATGAAATACCGTTGATTGAACCAGTATGCGATACTATAAAATCAACATCTGTTCCAAACTTTTTTATTCGTTCAAGACAGGCATCCTGTTCTTCTTTTGTCCATTCTTCCTGTGCCCACAAATCCTTATTTAATTTTCGGAAATATTTGTCATGACTTTGTGCTCCTCCCAAGGCAAGAAATATTTTCCCTTCGATGTTGTAAATATGGCCTCGAATAAGATAAAAAATATTTTCACTTACCTTAAGAACCGTATCACCAAACATTTCGATTTTGGGCAGCTTTTCGAGCATATTGTAATTATCATGATTTCCCATTACGGCAAGAACTTTAAAAGGCTTTTCATTATACCAGCGGACAAGATACTTGTCGTCTTTTGCAACAGGATGGATTCCATTTTCATCAACAGGACAATCGTGCCATGGAAGACCAAAATCTCCCAGAATGATTACTTCATTTATGTCTGAATAGTTAACATCCTGAAGCCCACAATATCGCTTCATCCATTTTGTAGAAAGATGATGCATATCAGCAGTATTATGAGTGTCGCCTGTTATGTAGATCATGGAATCACCTCCTTGTT
>JAFZWX010000093.1 GCA_017617145.1 Treponema sp.
GCCACATGTTGTGATTTTCTGGCAGCGGGTTTAGGGTGTTGTAAGCCTGAACAAAGTTTCCTGTAAGAAGCGAATCGATAATTGTTCCAAATCCGATTTTTTCCTTGAGCAGAATGTCTATAAACAAAATTGTCACTGCCATAATTGTCATTGCCATGCCGTAATTAAGCGGGGTGTGTTTTGCAATTCCCATGCCAAGACAATCCCACGGGGCAAGACCGATATTTGCATAAATTGTAAGATGAACTCCAAAAGAAAAAACAATGAGACCAAGAACTATTTTGAGCCACTCTAAAATAATAGTTTTTTTTGATTCCATTCTATTTTCCTTTTTTCCTGCCAATAATCAAAAGTCCCGCTCCAAGCAAAACAGGAAAAATTATTGCGGCGCCAATTCCTGTACGCATAACACCGTTATTTGCAGACATGATTATTCCGGCAAAGGTTGGACCACCAGAACAGCCAAGGTCTCCGGCAAGTGCCATGAGCGCGTACATTAAAGTTCCGCCGCCTTTGATTTTTACTGCTGCAATACTGAAGGTTCCGGGCCAGAAAATGCCTACAGAAAATCCTGTTAGTCCGCAGCCAAGTAAAGTAATAATTGGATTATGAACAAAAATGATTATTAGATATGAAGCAACACAAAGTACAACAGAAACAAACATAAATTTATTTAAATCCAGCTTATGTCCCTTTACTCCAAAAATCGTTCGCGAAGTTCCCATAAAGATTGCAAAAAGCATTGGGCCAAGAAGGTCTCCAAGCTGCTTTGAAACTCCAAGACCTTTTTCGGCAAAAGCAGATGCCCACTGACTAACCGCCTGTTCCGATGCACCTGAGCAAACCATCATTACTAAAATAATCCAAAAGATTTTTTGACTGAATAAATCCTTAATGCGATTAGAACTGCCGGTGCTTTCTGTTTCACTTTCAAGGCGGGCGATAGGAACAATTGCAAACAAAATAAAATCAACAAGCGGAACTGCGCACCACAAAAGTGCCATGATTTTCCAGTTTGAAATTCCTGCAAACTTAAAAAATAAAGTACTCAAAAGAACTACGCCAACATGACCCCAGCAATAAAAGGCATGCAAAAGACTCATTGTTGCTTCTTTGTTTTTTGAAGGGCATGCTTCGACAATCGGGCTTACCAGCACTTCCTGTAAACCGCCGCCTATTGCATAAACACAAACACAAATTAAAATGCCGGCAAATGTGTTTTCAAAAAGTGCGGGAAGAATTGTTAGCAGCACAAGTCCCACAATTACACAGGCATTTGAAATGAGCATTGAAGCTCTGTAACCGATTTTTTCTATTACCGGTGTAGAAAGCAAATCGACCAGAAGCTGAATTACAAAATTGATTGTAATAAAAAGCGTTATCTGCGAAAGAGGAATTGCAAATTCATTCTGCATCTGAATAAAAAGCAAAGGTAAAAAATTGTTTACAATTGCCTGAACAATGTATCCTATAAAGCCAGCTTTTATTGTTAGTCCGTAGTTTTTTTCTTCCATTTTCAAAACCGTTGAATCTTGAGTTTACACCATTCTTACAATTGTGTCTGCTACTGTTTTTGCTTCTTCTTCGTCGTGAGTAACCATGATGGCTGTAAAACCAAGTTCCTTTTGCCACTGGCGTAGCTGAGTTGCCATACGGTGACGAAGGTCTGTGTCTAAGGCTGAAAATGGTTCGTCGAGTAATACAAGCTTTGGCTGAGTTATAAGAGTTCTTGCAAGAGCCACGCGTTGTTTTTCACCACCACTAAGAGTTTGAGGCATGCGTTTTTCAAAACCGGAAAGTCCGAATAACGTTATATATTCTTTGGCCTGGGCACGGGCCTGGCGTTTTTTTATTCCCTTTGAAATGAGACCGTAGGCTACGTTATCTTCAACTGTAAGATGATTGAAGAGGGCACCGGATTGAAATACCATGCCGATGTTGCGTTTGGCAGGGGGGAGATTGTCTATGCGCTGACTGTCGAGTTCAATCATAAGGGGGCCCTTCGAGCCCTTCGACAAGCTCAGGAACCGAGGATCATTCTGCTCCAAACCGGCTATTATATTAAGCACGGTAGACTTTCCGCAGCCGCTTGGACCAAGCAGGCATGTCATGGTACCGCGCTCGCATTCAAGAGAAAATTCTATAACTTTTGTTTCCCAGGTTTTGTGGAGGTTTTGGACTGAAAAATAACTCATTGTTTTCTCCTGTGTGGATTGCCGCGCTGCGCTCGCAATGACGACGTCTTTTTATTCCATAATGACGGAAGCCATGCTAATAAAATCATCACAACGGCGCATGCACACGCTTGATTAAATTTGAATGCTCCGGCAAGTCTGTATGTGTATAGCGCAAGCGTTGTAAAGTTTGGAATGCCTAACACAAGCGGGAGAGTTGCATCGCCTATGCTCATGGCAAAGCAATAAAAGAATGCAGTGAGCAAAACTGTTCGACAGGCAGGCAGATAAAAGCGTACACTGCAATCAAACTTACTGCGCGACAAAATTATTGCTGCCTTTTGTGTATCATCACTCAACTGGTTCATGCCGTTTTGAAGCTGTTTGTAGCCAACCGGCCAGTAAAGAATTGTCTGACACATTACAAGAACAACAACATTACCGCCATTAAAAATCATACCTAAAAGCCAGCCAAGCATTACAGAAGAAACTGCCATTGGCAGTACAGGAATAAGCTGGAATAAAACCTTCTGCTGCTTGCCCTTCATGCGCACGGTAACAGAATAAACAAACGAAAGCACAACGCACAATGTTGCTGTACAAAGCCCGATAATCAATGAATTAAAAAACGCCTTCCAGAAAGTCCGCGATTCAAAAAGTCCTTTGAATAACGAAAAACTCCAGACGCCTGTGTTCATTTTCTTTTGAGTAAAGGCACTTATTAAAACTGCAATTCCAGGCCCCGCAAAAAATACAAGTGTCAGAATCACGAGCACTACAAAAATCAAAACTTCAAAAATCCTCTGCCCTCGCCCCGCAAATGCTGCCCCTGCAATTTTCACACGCACAGGCTTAAAGGAAAGTTCCTCAACTCCGGTCTGATTTTTGCGGATAACATAACTGTACAAAAAAACAATTCCAAGTGCGGTCACTGTTTCAATAATTGCGAGTCCAACGCCCTCCCTTATATCAAGTGTAGTGCGCACAGAATGATAAAGCTCCACCTCGAGCGTAGATGTTCCCGGAGGTGAAAAAAGAAGCACTATCATAAAACTGAAAAAACAGAACAAAAAAACCGGAATGCAGGCAGCGGCAATTGCACCACTCAAACGGGGAAGCGTAACCGTAAAAAATATACGGCACTCCCCTGCTCCCAAAAGTCTTGCGGCATTTTCGTTTTGTTGGGGCAGGCGTTCCCAGGCATCGTTTACAATTCTTGTAACAAGCGGAAAGTTGTAAAAGCCCTGGGCCACTACAACGCCCAATGTTGTGTATAAAAATGTAAGGCCTTCAAACTGCCCGCCAGCAATCGCCTTTAGCCAGCCGCTAACAATGCCGTTTACGCCAAAGAAGCTGACATAACCAAGGGCTATAATAAGTGGCGGCACGCACAACGGAACTATGCCTGCGGCAAGTAAAAAGCGGCGTCCCCAGAAGTTTCGGCGGGCAGTAAAAAAGGCTGTGCCCACCCCAAGCACAGCAGCAATTAAGGTGGAGAGGATGGCGGTATATAGGGTGTAGATTACAATTCTACTCAATTGTCTTAGGCACTGGAGCGGCAGCGGCATAACTTGCAGGCAACTCTACATTTTTATTTGCGGGGAACATCCACTGGGTAAGCGGAATAAGGTCCTGTGCTTCGTCGCTGATTAAGAAGTCCATAAACTTTTTGGCACCTTCAAGGTTTGGAGCACCGTTTACAATACCTGCACCTTCTACCTGCATAACGTGACCGTCTGTAAAAATCAGAGCCTGAAAGCGGTCTCCTTCGCCATATTCAACATGGTAGGCAGGACTTGTTGTGTAGCTGAAACACAAAGGAGCTTCGCCGTCTGTAAACATTCCGTAACCGATACTCCAGCCTGGAGCAACAGTCAAAATAGAAGGATAGATCCTCTTAAAAAAGCTTGTAGCGTCATCCTTGTAAACAGCGCGAACCCATTCTTCATAGCCCACGCCTAAAGTACTAGTTTTAGAATCCATTACGATGATTTTCTTTTTGTAAATATCCTTTGTCAAATCTTCAAGACAGGTAGGAGCAGGAAGTCCGCTCAAGGTATCAAAAATAAAAGCAAAGTGGCTGTAATCATAAGGGGTCAAATACCACTTGCCGGCCTTTACATTAAGCTTGTTACTTAACTCAGCAGGAATAAGTGTGTCAGCTCCTGCCGGTTTGTAAGCAGCCAGCACTCCACTTTCTACAGCTTTTTCTGCAGAATAATTGTCCAGTCCTACAAGAACATCAGCATTAGGCTTTTTCTTTTCAAGGATTGCTCTTGAAAGAATCTGACCACTGTCGCCAATTTCGGCATAAGTTACTTTAATTCCAGTCTTTTGTTCAAACAGGCGTGCAATTTCTGGTCCCGCACCCCATTCACCACTGAAAGAATTGTAGGTATAAACTACAACCTCGTTTGTTCGACTTGACTTTTTCTTGGAAGCACTAGTGAACATTCCAAAAACCAATAATGTTGTGATTGTTAAAAGAAAAATTTTTGCGGCTTTGCGCATAATGATTTCCTCCGCCGGCATTATCCGGATCAGGTATTAGGGTATAATCTCAGCCTGACAACCCAACGAGCCGTTCAAGCACCCCTTTTTAGATTAGGAGTATAATACAGAAAAAAAGCGTGTTACGCAATGGCAACACGCTTTTTTGCAGCTTTTTTGTAATCTGTTTTCTATAAGGTTTTACCGCATCTGTGCAGTTTCGATAAAGCCTCCGGAACCTTTTGTTGTAGCATATCCAAGAACAGGATTCTTTGTACCGTTACCCCAAATTGTTCCGTAGCTTTCTTGATTTGCGGCAATATCTGCCCCTAGCTTATAGGTATTTCCATAGTGTATCGAATTTGAAAGTTCTCCAGTATTTTTATTTTTCCATACACCAATATTTATATGATCTTCTGGAACTCTACTAGAGGTTGGAACAATACTAACTTCCCATTGCCCTGTAAAGACATCATCAATTACACCAGCAGATAAATTATCAATTGAACAAGCAAGATATGCTGTTTTTGGTCTAACGCAACTTGCAGCATAATAGCTGATGTACGGTACTGCCTTTCCATTTTTCAAAGCAACATCAATATTCATTTCTGTACCAATTATTCCAGAAGAATCTACAAGGCAAACCTGTTTTCCAGCAGGATTTTTAAAATCAGATACATAAGCATACCAGACATCAGAATTAATTCCATCATATCCTACAATATGAATTCCATTCTTTGGGTCTGCCTTTATCTTACAGTATTCGCCTATTCCGCTACT
The DNA here is from genome assembly GCA_017617145.1 of Treponema sp. The sequence goes on from JAFZWX010000093.1 coordinate 5,445, forward strand.
AAAGATAGGAACAGGTTTTGACCAGCCTGTATCGGCCTGCAAATATTCTCCAGGTGCAATACCGTGTGGATTCATATTATATGAATAAACCAATTGGTCATTTGTTCCATCCCACCATACTGCAACAACAGCATCGTCTTTTATAGTTGTCGAAGTTCCTGCCGGAGTATAATTATTTCCCTGACCTTTCAAAGCGGCAATACTTACATATTTCCCGGCATAAACAGGCTGATTATCTGTTGTCTTTACTTCTGCAGAAACTTTTGTTCCTGTTGTTGAAACAACATGGTCTTTAGTTTGACCTGCAATCAGAGAATTATAATCCAATCTGTATACACCATATGTCTTATTGTTATATCCATCAATATATTTGCCACCAGACAAAGAACTACCTTCTGAATTATAATTATCCCCATATATATCAGCTAAAAATCCGCCCGTAGCTGTTCTTGTTGTGTCGTTAATTCCGCCCCACTTAAAGCGAATTTCGTCATTACAGTCATCATAATATGCAAGATATACAGTTGTATTATCAACATCAGAAGCGGTTGTTGCCAAAGATGGAGACTGAACTCTTTCTTTGTTGAAAGAAGGGTAAACAGTATAATCTGTACCGGAACCTGTATATTCCTGCTGTCCAATCATTTCAAGCCTTAATTGATTTTTACCTCCACGATAACCCTCATTTGTTAACGTTGCAGTACCCCAACGACTTGTCATAATTCTGAACTGGTCGGCTTTTCGTTCGTTAATATCCCCACCTGCTGTAGCGCCAAAAGAATGTCCATATTCATCATATGCAAATTCTACGCTAGTCCAGGCATCAATACCACCAATCCAATAGTAATATGAGTAGACTTTATCTTCTGTTGACTCTGTATCATTTACATTCTTTTGAGTTCCATATGGCATACTGTAATACAAAGTACCATTTACAAAAGCAAATCCAATTTGTCCATTAACAGGATTTATATTCATAACTGGCTGTGTAATTCCACCTATCTTTGGTCTTACAGCCTGTGGGTCAATCTCCCAAACATCCAATACTACATCATCTGTCAACAAATTGTTATTATCGTCATTCGGCTGACGATTGTAGAAATACTGTTCGTAGATGTCGTAATCACCAGTTGAATTTGTAACTGTGCCTGTATAAGAACCTTTTGCCTCGGAATTGTTGCTGTTGTTCAACGAAGAAATTTCGTTTACTGTAATTTCAATTTCGCCAGAACTTGTTACATTACTTACAGGGAAAGTTAAAACCATGTACGTAGCATAGTCATTTCCATATGGATATGGTGGAGTTTTAGGGGCATTTTCTGTTCCAATATTGCTTACACTTCCATTTACCGGTGCAGCAAGTTCTATTAGACCATAATGAGGTCTGTATGGATACTCATCCTGGCTATTTTTGTAATCATTTCCAAGATTAAATCCATACAGATAGATTGTCTCATCACTTGCAACAGAATAATGTCCAAGGGCGGTTCTTCCATAAACAGACCAGTCTTTCTTTTTAAGACTGCTCAAATATGTATAAATATTTGCAATATATGGAACAATATCTACCTGATAGAAACCTGTATCTGTTGAAGGTGTGACTGTATTGCCATCTGAATCTTTTGCAGGATTTGATTCTGCTGGCGAGTTGTAAACAACTGCATCGTCATCTTCGGCATCGGTATTTTTGTTATCAATAGAAGGCGAACCCTTATCACTGGCTATAAATGTGAATTTTACATCTGCTGCTGCAATTCCTTCAATTTTTTCTGTATTAAAGTGGAACTTGAATTTGACTGTGTTCTCATCTGTTGTAGAGTCATATTCATCGCTTATAAGTTCAAATGTCCAGGCATTATTAGCATCAAGCTCTGCTCCTGTACCATCTGTTGCATTATGCGGAGAAATCCATCCGTTATAAGATGTCCAGGTTGATTCTGCGTCTGTTCTATTTGCTTCTCGTTTGGCAATGACAAAATCAGCACCCTTTGCCTCTGTTGCAGATGGTTTATATTCCGAAATCTTTGCTGTAATCTGATTTACAATTACATTATCGTTAGCCGTAACTTCAAAGGTGATTTTTCCCGAAGCTTTTGGATCGGCATCATACTCACCGGAATCTGCCGAACTGTCATAACCAGAAGCATTTCTCCAATCTGTTTCAAGTTCTATATGTCCATTTTTCTGACTATTCTTATAAAGGGAATTTTCGTCTTTGTTATTCCAATAGAATGGTTCGATTTGAGTTGTTGGAGCTTTTCCATCATTTATCATTACATTTACAGGAATTATAATTTCTGCTTTTGCGCTTCCTGTAGCAGCCTCTCCTAAAGTTGAACCATCTGTTTCATCCCAAATTGTAAAGACAAGATTATTATCCTGTGAACCTTCTTTAATTTGATTTTTTACAAATTCAAGAAGAGAAATATTTATAGAAAGGTCATCTGTTCGGATTGAACCATCATTTGAGTGACCAACAGGCACAGACTCGCCGTTTACAATTGTAGTATATCGTTGAACATTTGTTTTTGTTGTTCCATTTCCTGTTCTCTTTTTATAAGCATACTGCCAGCCAAGTCCGCCGTTACCGCCAACAATTTCTGGTTTTACTTTTATGGCACCTTTTACAACAAGATTATCTGCTGTAGTCATATTACCATCACTGTCTTCTATATCAAATGGATTATACGAAGTTACCCACTCACCATCTGATTTTCGACCATTATATTTTTTTCCTTCGCTGATAAACGTAATATCTTTAAATGCATATTGATATCTGGTTATCATTTCATTTAGTGTATTATTTGAACCATCTGTTACCTGGCCATCAAGATTTTTATCGGCACCGAAACTTACACCGGCAATTCTTGGAGCATTATTAGAGATTTTCTGAGAAATTGTTCTTGTTACTGAGTTTCCGGCTGCATCAAAGGCAACAAAACATGTATCAATGTTTCCGTCAAGCATGTTAGAAGAATCAAGGTCTGCATTCCAGCTGTAAACACCGCCGCTGAACCTTACCCCTTCTACCATGTAGTCGCCGTCGCCATTTGTTATACCGTCATTTCCTGTGGTTCCGGCAGCAACAACAGTTGTTCCAGACTCCTGCGAAAGATTATCTATAACCTGAGCAAGGGCAAAATAGACTTCGGTAGCATTAGAAATATCACTCAACGCACCTTCGAGAATAACGACATTTCCACTGATAGATTTTATACGATAAATTACATTTTCTACCATACATAATCCACCGGCACGAACATTTGAAGGCATTGAACCGCTAACAGTAAGTTCATTTGTATTTGCAACAGTTGCATCTGCTTTTCGCCAGTAAAGTCCTTCTTTTTCGACAATATCGCTTGCACGGTTTAAAGTTGCTTCACTTGTAGAGAAAGGATTATCACTATAAGTTCCCAAAACTACAAAGTTTTCATCACCATTCGCACCGTCATCTGCCAGAGGATCAAGAAGACAAAGTTTATAAATTGTCTGCTGATTTGCACCTTCACCAGTTATATATTTTCTGATTCGCGTAAAATACATTGCAATTCTAGCAAAACCACTTTGATTTCTTGTACCAACAGATTCTTCTTTAAATGTTCCTGAAATATTATAAGAACCATTTGACTGATAAATTACACGATTATCCGCATCAGAAAGAGGTTTACCATTTCCGTTTACTACTTCAAATTCAGGAAGTTTGTTATCAAAAGCGATTGAGAATGAAAGCTCATTTGGTGTTCCGCTTTGAGAACCATCTTGAACAGAAATCTTATATTTCAAAACACCAAAATCATTTTCTTCTGTACTTCCAATTGGAATTTTTATATCGTAATTTTTATTAATCGTATCACTAAGAATTGAAGAATTTTCAAAAACCTTAGCTTGTGCCGAAACAGTATTTTCTATTGCACCATTTGAAACAAGATTTTCAGAAGTTACCTCTCCATTTATTTCTGTTTGCAAAATCATGCTCAAAATTCCACTTGCATCTTCTACAGAACCAACAAGATACCACTGACCTTTAAGATAAATACCGCTTTCATATTTTCGGCTTGCAGATTCAACAGACAAAGCATTATCGCTGTATTGAACAAATCTCAATTCATTTGTATCTCCAAACAAAGGAGCATCCGGATCTATTGTAAAAGAATAAATTTCTGAACAAGAAATTTTTCCTTTGCTTCCTACTGCATAAGCCCTGATTGCAACTTTTCTATTTTCTCCATTTACTTTGTCATTTAATTCCAGGTTACTATTAATTGGAAGATACCAGCTTGTTGTAGAACCTTTTGCCTTTATACCATATCCAATTTCATCACCCAATTTCTTTGTAATTCCATTCTGAACTATATTTGAAAGTGTTTCTATTTCATAAGACCTGACATTTTTATCAGCCATCAATTTTCCAAGTCCAACATCATTCGAATACCAGTTTTCATTAAATGTTGTTCCGTTATAATCCGGGTCTATTTGAATATAAACATCATCAACTTTTGCAGCTGTATCTTGAATTGTTGTAGTTCCTGTTATACGGATTGTTCCACCAACACTGTCATCTTTTTCTGGATATGTAATAGAAATAGACGGTCGGTCTCCATTTGGAATTACATCAAAATAGAACAAATCAGAACCATCTTCTTTGACTCCATTTGTTGAAACGTTTCCAAGTTCATCTGTTGCACGAATCCAGACATAAACTTTTGTTGTTGTATCATAAGCTGCCTGAGCCTGCTCACCCGTAATTCCCTGAAGGTCAAACACAGATTTTTTCAAAAGCTCAGCATGATAACTTGAAGTATCAGCTTCATTACCCTGACCGTCATAAACAATCTGCCAACCAAGAGCTCCTGTATAAGAAGGTTTATTTGGCTTATCTTGTTCCTGGGTAATTATAGTCCAGCCGTTAAGTGGAACGTAGCTTCCTGTTTTGGTCAGTGCATATTCCACTTTTGTAACAGTATTACTATCAGATGTCGTTCCTCGTAAGTTTACGGCAGAAGAACCATAAACCTGTTCCCCTGACTTATGATTTGAGAAGACAATTTCTGGAGCATCGTTATCAACCTTCATTTCGTAGTATTTTGAAATACCGGCAGAATTTGTATTTGCAGCTGCATTATCTTTTATGTTAATTGTAAGCTTTGTAATTCCTGATGAAACAGAGCTTATATCAAAATATGCGATTGCTTCTTTTGACTGTGCGTTATCTAAAACAGGAATTGTATTTACAGCTTCTTCTCCGCCAAAATCAACATTGATAGAATTAATACCGTTTGTATCTGTTGCTTTATATTTAATATAAAGATAATATTTCGTTCCACCAAATTTTTCATCGATTATGCTGGAAGTTGTTGTTCGCCATGTAATATTATTTAAATCAGCCTGTGCTATTACACTATCACTAGTATAATAATTAAAATAATCCAGGCTTGGATCATCTGTATCAACTTTTGTATAAATAATATCATCACTAAGCGTAGTATTTCCTGCTATGTTTTCTTTTGCGTCTACAATCTTTGGACCGTAAGTTGCAGGTGCAGCACTGTCTACATTAGAAACAAATATTGTTTTTTCTGCATCTTCAATTCTAAAATAAATTTTCTTTGCACCATTTTCAGGGAAGTTATAGGTCCAGCTTCCGTTTTTAAAGAGGTTCTCTGCCGAAGTCCATTCTGCTGTCGTTGGTTCAGAATCAGCAATATTCTTTGCAATAATCTTTACAGATTTCACAGAACCATCATCATCAGTAACGGTTCCATAAAGTTCGCTACGGTTGAACCAGACAGGTTTTTCTGAAGACATATATTCTTGCAAATCAGGATTTGTATTTGAAGATTCATCTTTTATTACAAAGTTTGTAAGTTTAACTTCAGGTCTATCAGAATCCTGACTTACTTTTAATTTGTGAGCTGTGGCATATCCAACATTTCCTACTTTATCAGTAGAAGAAATTGTTACCCAAATTGGAGTTTCGTCAACAAAGACTTCCTGAGTATTTATTTCAAAATTCCAACCGCCGTTTTCGGAGTTAAGTTTTACTTTCTGATTATCAACTTCGATTTTTTTCCAGCCTGTTGTTTTGTTATTTGTAAAATCACTTGCCGCCAAACCTGGAGCTGTTCCATTTTCTGTATTTGCATTTTTTTCTGTATAATACAAAACTGGCTTATAATTATCTTCAAAACCAGCACCGTTACCGTCATTTGTTACTACAGAAAGTGTTATTGTTTTATTGACTGTAGCACCGTTTACAGGAGTTTTTATTGTAACTTCCGGCTCACTGTTATCAACTGTAATACTTGCAATCGGGTAGGTTTCTGAATTTCCTGTTCCTGCATTATCTGTAACAATTGCCTGTACCGAAATACTTTTTCCGTTTTCTACACCATCAAAAACAGTATTATGGATTTCTGCTTTCCACCACACAAGAGTATCAGAGAAGGTAATATTATTATATTCAGAAAGAATTACTGAATCGTTTTCTCCAGAAGCTGCAATATTTCCTGAACTGACAAGCTTTATTTTTCCGTATGTTTCATCATCCTTTGAAATTTCTTTACCATTTACTTTTATCACAAGAGAGCGAATTCCTGCAGCATCATCTGTTGCTTTTCCGTAAACTACAAAATCTCCATTGGCAGGTCTATGGAACTGTGACTTTGAAAATTTTGCTCCGGTTTCAATATTTGGAGGAGTATTATCTACGTTGAGTTTGAAATTATTATAGAAGGTTCCATCCACAGCCTGGGCATCTACCTGGGCATTTCCAACATTATCTTCTGCAACAAGAACAAGATAATTTACTCCTGGATTAAAGCCCGAAAGTGTTGTCAGATAATTAGATTCAACTAAGGTCCAGTATTTTGTTTTGCCACCATCTGTTGCTGTATGAACTTCTTCTGCTTGTATTTGTCCGTTTAATTGCCCTTCTGTTTCACTATCATTATAGAAAACGCGTTTTGTATCTATTGTTGTAAGAGGTGCAAATTTTCCTGTTGGATTTTCCATTACATCTTTTTTCAAGGCTTCAAGATTTGCCCCGCTTGTATCTGTAGGATCATTATCTTCGCCCTGGAAAACTTTGTAATAAATCATTTGCACACCGCTGCCAGTATCTTCAAAGTTTCCTCTGATTGTTATTGTGCTGGCATTGCCAAAAGTTCCATCGCTGTATTTTCCACCAACGTCTTTATCAAGATTTTCATTGAATGGCAAACTTTCTATAGTAGTAACAGTTTTACCATTTTCAATTTTAACAAAATCGTCGCGGTCCTGTTCTCCAACCCTAAAATATAAATCCTTTAATTTTGTATCAATGATGTGAATTCCTTTTGGAGCTTCTGTATCAAAATAAAGTGGAATTGCCTGAGCATCATTAATATTTCCTGCAACATCTTCAGAATAAATGTACATATTTGCACCATAATAAGTTGCTGCAATTGTTTCGGCAGGAATATCAAAAGTCCATTTATTTACATTTGTAACTATACCTGTAGTATAGTTAGATTTAGAACCACTATTATTATCAGGAGCGGCTGTAACTTCAACTCCGGCAGCACTTAAAGCTATAAATTTTATCCAGGTTTTACAGGCTTTTGCCGAAGACAAGTTATCTGTTACAAGTCCGCTTATTTTCAAAGCTTTTTTAGGATTTACCCAATAACCGCCCGCTTCGGAATTATCATCAACTGCGACACTAATAGAAACCAGTTCAGGAGCAGGCGGATTTGTATCTAAAGTAAAGGTTCTATCTATGGAAGAAATCGAAGTTTCACTGTTTTTAGCCGTGAGTTCAAGAGTTAATTCATAAGAACCAGGCTCACTTATCATAGCGGCAACAGTTGAATCCTTTACAAAATCTTCTGTAGTAAAGCGCCAGTTATAAACAAATGATGTATCTGTATTTGTTGTGTAACAATATATACTCTTAAAATCTCTTGTATAATCAGGTATTTCTTCCTGCTCATAAATTGCAATCGGAATATTTTTTGTTATTGTTTTTGTTCTTGTATTATCTGTAGAATCAATAATTGTTAAAGAATAATTAAAGCCGTCTTCGCCAAACAATTCGCGGTCAGATTTTATAACTCCCGAAAGATGAAGAATATCATCTTTTGTAACGGCACCTTCGCCTGTAACCTTTGATTTTTTAATAATTGAATTTTGAGCAAAACCTTCTTTTATTTCAAAGTGAGGTGCAGTTTCCGAAATTACTCCACAGAAACCATAACCCTTTGTTCTTGTAGAGATAATATCGTTTCCTGTAATATCTTTTCCTACAACAAAGAATTCATAATCATGTTCAACATCAAATTCTTCAATAATGAACTGCTTTGAAAGAGAAGAAACATTTGCATCTGAATTAGTTGGAGTATAGATATCGCTTTTATCTAAGCCCCATTCGGCATACTTTTCAAGAACTTCAGAATTCCAGGTCCACATTAAAGTGTAATACAAATCATTATTTTCCTGAGTAAAGAAATTCTGAGAAATTTCGCCCGTATAATTATCTTTTCTAAGATTTGTTCTATCAATGCGATAAATACTTACTGTATGCGTACTGATATTTTTGTTATCGGCGCCAACTGAAATACTTATAGGAATTGGTGTTCCCTGATAGGTTTTTTTGTATCCGTTTTCTGAATAATTATCATTGTCATTTACAGGAGTATCAATAATTTCATAACCACCAATTGTATAAGACGGATTATTTTTTGGGTTCAGAACAAAGGTAAGATAAACAGGATCTCCATCTTTGCTATTATTGTTATTTATATAATCCGCAATTGTTTGAGTTGTTTGATTAGTAACAGAAACACCCCTTGCTGAATCTGCAATATCATTTATTTTTGTTGAATAAGAAATATATTTATCTGAAGTTTTATTTAAAAATTGACCAAAATCTGCAAGCGAAAAATCTTCTATTCCACCATCACCGCTTACAAGATTCTGCATAGAAGTTGTTCCTCTATAAAAATGTTTTGTGGCATTTCCGCTGCCGGAACCATTTGGTTCATCTTTTTCATTTTTATAGGCCTTTGCACCGTCTTTTGCTGTAATCGTAAAATATATCTGCTGATTTTCTATAACTCCGCCTTCTTCAAATTTAGCAAGCTGATCTGCGCCAAAGAGTGCAACATAATTATCAAAAACAGTTTTATTTGCGGTTCTTTCTTTTTCTGTTGAATAATAACGTGCAATTGTAAGAGGACTTGAATCGCTCATGCTTGTGATATTTGAAAATTCTGAGTCACAGATTGCATTTCCTTCTGAATCATAAAAACTTACTACAAGTGTCGAAATTTTTCCACAGAAATCATAAAAAGCACCGGTTAACTGAACAATTTGTCCAAAAGTTGCAGGAGAAGCATCATTTCCGGCTGAAGTTGGATTTGTAATAATCAAAATTGGAGGTGTATTATCTATAGAGAAAGTTCTTGATGCTATTCCCGAAAAATGTTCGGAATTATCTTTTGCATAAACTTGTATTTCATAGTCTCCATCACAAAATTGCCAACCATTATACCAGTCTGTTTCTTTTTCATCGTATTTATTTAAATCAATAGACCAGGTTCCTTCCAGTGTTATAGTTGCCTTGTCCTGAAATACACGAATATGATTGTCGTTTTTACTTTGATAAACTTCGACATAAACACCTTCAAGAGATTTATCATCCGACCAGGTTCCCGAAAGTGTAAAAGTATCACGAATTATTGACAATGAAGGCGGATATGTAATTGAAACATTTGGCGGCTGAGTATCAACTGCGGAACCAAGTCCGATTTCGCAAGAAACAGTAAAGAGAATAAATAAAGATAATAAAAAAAGCACAAATCTTCTCATTTTTAAACCTTCCACATAAGTAGATTTTTTACAAATGAATATAATTACTTTTCTATTATCGAAAAAACTCCCTTAATACTTTATTTGTTATTGAGCAACAATATAATACACCAAAATCTCAAAAGGTCAAGCAAAATAATTAAAAATTATAAATAAAAAAGCAATCCCTCCCAGAAGAAAGATTGCTTTTTTTTTTCGATTCTATGCACTAAAACCTATAGTTCTACGGCTATTATATCAGCTTAAACTCAAGTCCAAGTCCGCCATAGATAGTTTTACGATTGAAGCTATATTCTGGAAGACCTGTATTAATAGTCTGACCATATGCTTCAAGTGTTACATCTCTCTTTTCCCACTCTGTTATGTAGCGTCCAGAAAGAACCAGACCAAGATGCTTTGTAAAATAGAATTTAAAGTCTGCTCCGGCGATTAAACCAATCTGGAATTGTTCCTTTTTTGCATTTTTAACGTCGCCTAAAGAAGCTACAGGAATAGAAAAGTTTGGACCTGCACCAAAACCAAGTGTAAATTTCCACAAATCAAGGTTAAGCCAAACCATTGGTGCTAAATCAAGTGTGTGAAGTTCGTAATCTACCTGCTCATACTCGTTAGTTTCAGTATTTTTAGCAGTAAAATCAATGGAACTCTTAACATAATTTGCTTCTGCCTGAATTCCAAGACCACCAAACAATGCAAAATTTACATAAGCACCACCACCAAAATCAAAGGTTTTGTCAGTTTTTGCATCTTCTACTTGCTGTGAAAAGCTTCCTTCTCCAAGATTACGTCCCAGAATAGCACGACCACCAAATTCAAAATCAAGTGCAAAGGTTGCACTTACTAAACAAACGGCTGCAACAGCCATAGCAATAATTTTCTTCATAATAAATTACTCCTTCTCTCTCCGTTTATTTGGATACATATTAATAATACACCAGAATCACACTGGTTACAACTTTTATAAATATTTTTTTATTGCATCAAGAAGCTGTGAATACTCGGTAAATGCCGGATATTCAGGATACTCCTTGATAATTTTTTCTGTTGAACGGAACAAAAATCCTGCTTTTGAAGCTTTAATCATTTCAAGGTCGTTAAAACTGTCGCCACTGGCAATTGTTTCAAAACCACAGGATTGAAGCGCCTTTACAGTTGTAAGCTTACTGTGAGGACAGCGCATTTTATAACCTGTAATTTCGCCATCATCGGCAACTTCGAGTGTATTACAGAAAATTGTAGGCCATCCAAGTTTTTTCATAAGCGGTGTTGCAAACTGACTGAAGGTATCGCTCAAAATAACAACCTGTTCAAGAGAACGAAGCTCATCCAAAAACTCTTTTGCTCCAGGAAGCGGATCAATTGTTGCAATTGTATTCTGAATTTCTTTAAGTCCAAGCTTGTGTTCCTTTAGAATATCAAGTCGGAACTTCATAAGCTTATCATAATCAGGCTCATCACGGGTTGTTCGACGCAATTCCGGAATTCCTACAGCATCGGCAAACGCAATCCAAATTTCGGGAACAAGAACTCCTTCCAAATCAAGACAAGTAACAATCATCTATAATACTCCATAATCAAAATTGAATTATCAAGCGGCCCCTGAGCTTGTCGAAGGGTGACCCGATAATCTATATTATGCTGAATTTTATGGAAGTTGTCAAAAAAAACAATTTTGTTATAATGGAAATATGAGCGCAACACGCAAAAAGACTCCTTCTACAAAGAAACGCACAACCTCAACAAAAAAGCGGACTTCCTCAAAAAAGCGAAGCACTTCAGGAAAAGTTTATATTTCTCCTTATAAAACAATTATACTTTGCCTTAGTGTTATAGTTTTATGTCTTGTGCTGCTGCTTATAAATACCCTGCCAAAACCAAAACAAAAATCGGAACAACAGGAAGCTTCAATAACAGAACGTTTTGAAGAAGATATAAACAAGCAGGTTCAGGAAAAGCTTTCATCGCCAGAAATCAAACTTGAAGAACAAAAGCCCGAAGTAAAAACAGAACCCAAAAAACAAGAAAGCAAAAAAGAACCAAAAACTCAACCTGAAAAAACTGAGGCGAAAACCGATTCATTAAAAGAAGAACCTCAAAAAAAGCAGGAAACACAAACAAAGGTTGAAGAAAAAAAACAGGAGCCAAAGAAATCTGAACCTGCAGTTAAAACATTTGGATTTGAAAAAGCAAAAAAGAATGCTCAGCTGATTTTTGTTTTTGATGACGGCGGACAAAATCTTGAACATCTTAAAAAATTTCTGGAGCTTCCGTTTCCTATTACAGTTGCAGTTCTTCCACAAATTACTCATTCGGTAGAAGCGGCAGAGCTGGTGCGAAAATCCGGCAACGAGGTAATACTTCATCAGCCGATGCAGTCTGTTAACGCAAGCATTAACCCGGGACCAGGAGCAATTACTCCCGACATGTCAGAGGAAGAAATTATCAGCCAGCTTTTTGTAAATATAAATCAGGTTGGACCTGTTGCAGGAATGAACAATCACGAAGGTTCCGGCATTACCGCCGATGCAGAAAAAATGGCTCTAATTCTTCAAATGGCAAGCGAAAACGGAATTTACTTTCTGGACAGCCGAACAAATGTTGAAACACAAGTACCTTATGTTGCCCATGAACTTGGCTACACCTGGTATGAACGCAACATTTTTCTAGACAACGAGAAAACAAAAGAAAACGCACTTGCAGAACTAAAAAAAGGTCTTGCTCTTGCCAATAAAAACGGAAACGTTATAATGATAGGACACATCTGGAGTGCAGACTTTTTGCCTGCCCTGCTCAAGGAAGCATACCCGGAGCTCAAAGAAAAAGGGTATACGTTCAGCGTAGTTAGTAAGAGCAATGCGGAGAAACGATGATAGTACTAGGAATAGAAAGCAGTTGCGACGAAACAGCGTGTGCAATTGTTGAAGACGGAAAAAAGATTTTAAGCAATGTTGTTGCAACACAAATTCCTTTTCATGAAGTATACAAGGGAGTTGTCCCCGAAATTGCAAGCCGCAAGCATGCCGAATGGATTTTACCTGTTGTAAAACAGGCTCTTAAAGAAGCAGACTTACCGCTCGAAAAAATAGACGCAATTGCCGCAACAAACCGTCCCGGACTCATGGGTTCACTTTTAGTTGGTTTTACCTTTGGAAAAACTCTTGCGTGGTCAACAGGAAAACCTTTTATTGCAATAAATCACATGCTTGGTCACTTGTATGCCGCTCAGCTCCAGACCGATGTCGAATATCCTTTTTTGGGCCTGTTAGTTAGCGGTGGGCACAGCATAATCTGTAAAGTTAATGATTTTGATAATCTGGAAATTCTTGGAACAACAGTAGATGATTCAGTTGGCGAAGCCTTTGATAAGGTTGCAAAATTTTATGGTCTTGGATATCCGGGTGGAGTTATAATTGATGAACTTGCAAAAAAAGGAGATCCAAAAGCTGCAAAATTCCCAATTCCAAAGCTTGATGAAGAAACTCACCGTTATGACGTTTCATTTTCTGGGCTTAAAACTGCAGTAATTCATCAATGCGATTTATTCTGGCAGCCGGGTTACGAGCATTCAACAGAAAATATGTGTGCCTCATTCCAGGAAACTGCAATAAAAACTCTTGTTGGAAAACTGCTCCGTGCAGCAGATGATACAGGCTTAAAGACAGTCGTTTGTGGTGGTGGCGTTGCCGCAAATTCAAGACTTCGCGCAATGCTTGCAGAACGCTCAGATTTAAACTGTATTTTCCCTCCATTAAAACTTTGCGGAGACAATGGAGCAATGATTGCAGGAGTTGCGTATCATTTCTTGAAGCGCGGTGACCGCAGCGGCATAGACACAGTTACTTGTGCACGCATTCCTCAGTTTAAGAGAGGGTTGGAACAGGTAAATCATGTGTAAGGCCGCTGGCGGCCGGTGTTCAATAGCAGACCGTTAAAAAAAACGCACTGCGTTTTTTAGGTCTACCATCTTAGAACTCAACTTTAATTCCGGCGCCAATCATCAGGCCGTCAACAGATTTATCTGTAAAGGCTGCAACAGGGAAAAACACAGAAACCTCTGGTCCATATTTTGTTTTTCCGTAATAGAACATCCAGTCAATAGCGGCAGAAATATAAAGAAAACGCATATTGTTAAAAAACCATGCATTCATGTAATCAATATCAGATTGAACAGTGCCGGTAAAACCAGCTTCATCAGCCTGAACATTAAAAGGAACTGTTGCAAAACGCAAAAGCCCCGAAAGACCTGTAATAATACTCCAACTGTATTTATCGCGATATTTTAATTTAAAAACAATCGGAAGATTCACAAGAAAATTAAAGGTAAGTCCGGTGCGGTTTTCTATTTCTGCAGGGAGCACCATATCATCATAAACAAGATTATACGACATAAAAAATCTTAACGACGGCTGAAAAGAAAAAACAGTATAGTTTGGAATAGAAAGTCCTATATAAACAGGAAAACTTATTGGAGACGGAGCGCTTATAAATTTTCCTTCTGATGATTTTGTATGCGTGTTAATTGAAACTAACGGCTCAATACCAAATACAAAATCGAGCTTGTTAATAATTGACTGAGACTGAATAAGCTCCTCTACTTCCGATACAGTCATATTCTGTTCATCTACATAATCTCTTTCACTCGTTTCCTGTGCATAAAGTACAGTTGCTTTACAAAAGAGAAAAAGTATTGTCAGAATAAATAATCGCTTCATGAACGTTCAGTCACTCCAGGCATTACCTTATTTTATTATACAATGTTGAATTTAAATTTACACTCAAGAAACCGCTGCGACTAACCTTGTAAAAATCTGTCTGCTCCCAGGCCGCATATAAAGTTGTACCACTAATTACAAAATCCGAATATACATATCCTTCATCAAGTTTAGGAAGTCTGATTGCAACAGGTTTTCCACCTCTAAGAATATGCTTGCCTGGTAACGCGCCTTCAATAAAAAGTGTTCCGTCTTCAAAAAGTGCAGCGCTCCAGCTTTGCGAAATTATTGCTTTTGCATTTAATTCTGTTTCGAAGCTTCCGGCAAGTTCATTCTCGTAAACACGCTCAGAGCTTCCTGCGGCAGTTTTTACTTCTATAACAAATGGAATTGACTGATCAAAGCCTTTAAGCATATTACGAATTCTTTCGGGTGCCTGTTCATACGGTTTTACACTCATAACATCACGGAATTCACTAACAGATGATTGTCTTACAGTTATTAGTTCTTCTGCCGAAACTGGTGAAATTGAAACAAGAGGAGAAGCAGGTGTGAACTTTATATATGAAAATTCTGTCTTACCCGAAGCATCATCAGAAATTGATTTTATACTGCAAAACCATTCCTTCCCATCCCAATAAAAATCTGTAACTTCGGCATTTGGCTTTTCTGTAAGATTTGTGCTGTTAATTACCGGATAAGATATTTTTGAAGTATCATCAAATTGTACAAGAAAAAGATGTGCATCAGAGTCATTTTTATAAGCAGCAGATGAAATTGTATCATTGAAAAAAGCACTTTTATATACAGAAAAAAGAGGAATGCCATCTATAAAAACAATATTCGAAGCAGTACGATTTGAAAAAATATTAATGTCTTTTGCAATAGAAATTTTATCTTCTTCAAAACAAATTACGCCAAGTCTGTTAGCAAGCGCATATGCTTTTACAGTTCCATCTGTAGAAGTTGCCCCGTTATTTGCAGAAGAAATGCGTATTGCTTCTGTATAAGGCACAGAACCTGTCAACGGAACATTTTTTGGATTATCAATCTGTGCGAATCCATCCTGTGTAAAATAATACCAGACATGATCTGTTTTTTGAGTTTCAATTTCTACAATTTTGTTATCTGATTTTTCTTTCTTTTTGCAGCCGATTATAACTAGTGCAGCAAGGCACAAAAGAAGTGTCAGAGACAAAAATTTCTGATATTTGGTGTTAAAAAATTTGTTCATAAGTCTTTTTTAAATATCGGCATATAAACAAGGTCAACTGATATATTTTTTAATTTCCTGCTGGCACAACTGATCGCACAACTCGTTGTATTCAATTCCTGCGTGTCCCTTTACCCAGTTCCAGGTAACGTCAAGGACAGAATTGAGCGCATCTAATTGCAACCACAGCTCCTGATTTTTTACAGGCTTTTTGTCGGCAGTTTTCCAGCCCTTTGCTTTCCAGCTATGAATCCATTGAGTTATGCCGTTTTTTACATACTGACTGTCGATATTTACGGTGATATGTCGCCCCGCAAAGGCAGGAGTATTTTTTACAACAGAAAGCGCTGCAATTGCGGCACTAAGCTCCATCTTGTTGTTTGTAGTCATTGGGTCACCGCCACTAAGCTGCTTAACCACACCGTCGGCAACAACAACAATACCCCAGCCACCAGGACCAGGGTTTCCAGAGCATCCGCCATCTGTGTAAATGATTATGTCGTCCACGCGCGCGCCCCTAAACCAATACGCCCTTTGTAGAAGGAATTGCTCCGTTTCGGCGTTCATCAATGCTTACAGCTTCACGGATTGCGCGGCTTACAGCCTTAAAAGCGGCTTCTATTTTGTGGTGATCGCTGCGGCCACGAATTGTATCAATGTGCAGGTTACACTGAGCAGCGTTTACAAAGCCCTGCCAGAAATCTTCAAAGCAGTCTGTCTGGAAAGAACCTTCATTGCCGTCTTCGCCAAGAGAAACAAGTGGAACTCCAGTGAGCTTAGCATCGTTTACAAGATAAGCGCGTCCGCCAAAATCTACAGCGGCCTGAACAAGAGCTTCGTCCATAGGATAAATAAAAAATCCGGCACGGTAAATTCCTGCACAATTTCCAAGCGCCTTCTTAAAGCATTCGCCAAGCACAATTCCAGTATCTTCAATTGTGTGATGCTGGTCAACTTCAAGGTCACCTTTAATTGTTCCGGTAAGGTCAAAAAGCCCGTGCTTGCAGAACGAACGAAGCATGTGATCAAAAAATCCAATCGGGTTTTTAACATCGCATTTTCCGGTTCCGTCAAGGTTCAAAGTGAGTTCTATTTGTGTTTCGCCTGTTTCGCGTTTAATTGTTGCTGTTCTCATACTAAAATCTTATCATATATTTAAACATTTTTTCAACGGTATTTTTTTATAAGTTCCGCCCGGCTTTTGCAGACTTATTTCGGATTTTACAACATCTTACAACCCACTATATGAAAGATGATAAATTATGCATGTACAAGAATCTCTTTTTGAAGTTCCAGGACTTCTTCCAAAGAAAGGCCTTCGCATTCAGCAATATCTTCTGGAGACATGCCATTTTTAAGCCATGCAATTGCAGCTCTTCGGTTTTTTCCTGCTTGACTTTTTGGGATAATATGCTATATTAAATTAAAGGGCACCCGCAACAAGCGTCTTGCCCCACGTAGTAGTTACCTAATTTCTTAGGTATTCGCCCACTCTGTGTGGAAGACAGGGTGGGCTATTTTTTTTACTCTTTTACCTTTTTTCCGTCTACGGAGAAGGCGCCGAATAATGTCGATGACAATCTTTACCACTTCTAAGAGCAGTGAAAGAAATTCATACAAACTCATAGCAGCCTCCCTAATCGAATAATCTGACTTTTCAGTCAGTCGAGTTCGGGGGCGTTGCGGGGATGTGCCCCGCAGAGGGGGTAGTGAGCAACGCAGTGCGAGCGAGGGGGAGGCTTCCCCCTACAACATCACCTTTCTAAGTTCATATTCAACAATATCTGTGGCGCCAAGAGACTGAAGCTTTGGAAGGAGCACCGGCACCTCCGACTTTTTAACAGCAATTTTTACTGCAAAACCGTCGTCGTTGAAAAGTGGCGAAACGGTTGGGCTTTTCATTGCAGGAATGCCTTTTATGAGCTGGTCAAAATCGGCCTTTGAAACGTTCATTTCGAGCATTACACGGTTGCGGGCATTCAAAACTGTTTCAAAAAGCATTTTGATTTCCATGATTTTCTGCTTTTTTTCCGGGTCTTCCATGGCCTGGCGAGAAGCATACATTCGGGTTGAACTTTCCATAAGAGTGTCTACAATTTTAAGGCGGTTGGCTCGCAAAGAAGAACCCGTTGAAGTATTGTCTATTAAAATCTGAGCAATTGAATCTTCTGTGTCCTGAACAAAACCTTCGCTTGTTCCCCATGTGCGGAAAATCTCGCCGTCAATCTTTTTTTCGTCTACCCACTTTTTGCTCAAGGTCTGATATTCTGTTGCAATTGTAACGTGCCCTTTTAACAGCGTGTCCAGATCTTTTGTGTCTGGAATTGCGGCAACTATGCGTACGGGGTCAAAACCAAGATCCATAATTTCTACAACCTTGTCCTGCACACCGTTTTCGTAAACCCAGTCTTTTCCGCTAAAGCCAAGGTCGGCCTTGTTGTTTGCAAGAAGCAGGCTTGTAATCTGTGGCTTTACAACCTGAAATGCAAGGTCTTCCTGATTTGTTGTCGGGAAATATGTTCTGTCGGGCAGGCTTATAGAAATACCCACGTCACTCAAAAGTTCATAAACTGATTCATAAATGCGGCCTTTTGCCAGTAAAATTTTTAATTTGTCCATAAAAATACCTTTTGTACTTATATTATAGAAGAATGCGGGATTTTTCAAGTTTCCTTGCGGCCGCACTTCAGAGTGTTTTTGAATCCGGCCCCGCCCTCGCGCCATTTTTTAATATGACTACTTCATACTATTCACAGAAACTATTCTTTCCACTATAATACTTCTACTATTATATAACTTAAAAAGGAAAAACACATGCCAATCACACAATATCTTGAACGAAACGCAGAAATTTATGCTACTGACTGCGCGCTTGTAGAATTAAACCCGGAAGTTAAGGAAAACCGCCGCATTACATGGAAGGATTATGACCTTACCCAGCCGGAGCCTAACCTGCCTTACCGCCGCGAAATTAACTGGCGCATTTTTAATGAAAAGGCAAACCGCTGCGCACATTATCTTTTGGATCGTGGCGTAAAAAAGGGAGACAAGGTTGGTATTCTTATGATGAACTGCCTTGAATGGCTTCCTATTTATTTTGGAATTTTGAAAACCGGTGCGCTCGCCGTACCGCTGAACTTCCGCTATGCTTCGGATGAAATTGAATATTGTTTGAACCTTGCCGATGTTTCTGTTTTGTTTTTTGGTCCTGAATTTATTGGCCGACTTGAATCAATTACAGATAAAATTATTGCACACCGCCTGCTTGTTTTTGTTGGAGAAGGAATGGCTCCAACTTTTGCAGACAGCTACTTTATGTCTGTAATGAATTTTTCTTCTGAAAATCCGCACATTGTTGTTTCTGATAATGACTACGGTGCAATTTATTTTTCTAGCGGAACTACAGGTTTCCCAAAGGCAATTCTGCACAGACATCTGGCTTTGATGCACTCTGCTGCCTGTGAACAGAATCACCACGGACAAACCCATGATGATGTATTCCTTTGTATTCCACCGCTTTATCACACAGGTGCCAAGATGCACTGGTTTGGTTCTTTGATTAGTGGTGGTAAGGCAGTTCTGTTACGAGGTACAAAGCCGGAGCCTGTAATCAAAGCCGTTAGCGAAGAACGATGTACAATTGTATGGATGCTTGTTCCTTGGGCACAGGATATTCTGGATGCGCTGGACCGTGGAGAAATCAAACTTGAAGACTATCATTTAAGCCAGTGGCGCCTTACCCACATGGGTGCCCAGCCAATTCCACGCAAGCTTGTTGCCGACTGGCTCAAGTATTTCCCTAAGCACGAATACGATACAAACTACGGACTTTCTGAATCAATCGGACCTGGTTGTGTTCACCTTGGAGTTGGAAACGTTGCTAAAGTTGGTGCAATTGGAATCCCTGGTTACGGTTGGCAGTGTAAGATTGTTGATGAAAACCGCAAGGAAGTTGCTCAGGGTGAAGTTGGAGAGCTTGCTGTTAAAGGTCCCGGCGTAATGGTTGAATATTACAAAAACCCTGAAGCTACTGCCGAAGTACTTGATAAAGAAGGCTGGCTCTACACCGGAGACATGGCCCAAATGGATAGCGACGGCTTTATCACACTTGTTGACCGCAAAAAGGACGTTATTATTTCTGGTGGTGAAAACATTTACCCTGTTCAGATTGAAGACTTTATGCGCAAAATGGATCAAATAAAAGACGTTGCCGTAATTGGTCTTGCCGACAAGCGCCTTGGTGAAATTTCTGCCGCAGTTATTGAAGTTAAGGAAGGAATGACTTTGACTGAGGATGAAGTAAACGAGTTCTGTCTTGAGCTTCCAAAATATAAGAGACCACGCAAGCTGATTTTTGCGCCAGTGCCACGTAATCCTACGGGTAAGATTGAAAAGCCTAAGTTAAGGCAGCTCTATCGTACTGAGGATCCGTTTGCGGTTATGAAGCAGTAAAGAGGACGATTAAAAATCTTCAACATTATCCGTCCAAAGTTCGCACTGACTGATTACAGTTTTAAGTGCATCTTCCTGACCTTCTGGCGGATAACGATATTTTTTAAGAAGTTTCTTTACAATCATTCGCATTTTTGCTCTAGCTGATTCTTTTTTCTGCCAGTCGATTGTTTTGTTTTTGCGAAGAGTATCTGTGAGTTCTTTTGTAAGGGCAACAAGTTCTTCGTCACTATAGAAATCTTTTACTGCTTCTGGTTTTGTAAGAGCATCATAAAAAGCAAGTTCTTCATCTGAAAGACCAAGCAGATTTCCTTCTTCCTTTGCATGCATCATTTCTTTTGCAAGACGTAAAAGTTCCTGAATTACTTCTTCGTTAGTGAGCATTCCATTTATGTAGCGGTTCAATGCCTGTTGAATAAGTTCGCTGAAGGCTTCGGATTTTACAAGGTTTGTTCGCTTGTAGACTTTTACCTGTTCATCAAGCAATTTCTTGAGCATCTCAACAGCAAGGTTCTTTTCTTTCATCTTGCTGATGTTTTCAAGGAAGGTTGGGGCAAAAAGATTCACTTTTTCACCAACGTCAGAGAAAAGATTTATAACACCATCAGATTTTACTGAATGCTTGAGTAATTCATTTATTCGGTCGTTGATTTCTTTAAGAGAGAATTTCTTGCCGCTTGGATTATACAAGAGGCGCATTACAAGAACACGGACTGATTCAAAGAATGCAGCCTCTAGTCTCATATGTTCTTTTACCATAGAAGAACAAAGTGAAAGTGCCTGCTTAAGCATCAAGGCTTCTTTGATAAATGCCTGCTTCTGTTCTTCTTTATCTGGAGCAACAATAAAGTTTACAGCTCCGCTGATTGTCATACCGCGCTGTAAATCTGAGCCATCATAGAAAGGTGTGTAATCATAACCAAAGAAAAGGTCGCGGCAGATTTCAAGCTTTTCCTGGAACTTAGGATAAGCGCGTTTTGCAACATCCATCTCACCGTAATTTTTGCGGTCGCGAACAGTGTAGTCGTTCATTGCCTGTTTGAGTGCACTTGCAATTCCAACATAATCTACTACAAGACCGCCTTCCTTATCTTTGAATACACGATTTACACGGGCAATTGCCTGCATAAGGTTGTAACTTTCCATCGGTTTGTAAACATACATTGTTGCAAGCGATGGAACATCAAAACCTGTAAGCCACATATCAACTACAATTGCAATTTTAAGTGGGCTATTATTGTCTTTGAAGCGTGTAGCAAGTTCCTGTTTGCGAGTTTTATTACCAATGATAGCACGCCATTCTTCCGGATCTTTGTTGCTTTCTGTCATTACAACAGCAATTCGTGCATCATCACCTGAAACAGTAACGGTGGTTGAGCCTGTCGAAACCACCGTTGAAGTTCCTGCCCAAGCTGGTCTCAATTCCAGAATGCGATTGAAAATCTTCATCGCAATAGAGCGGTTATAAGCAACAATCATTGCCTTTCCGGTATACAAATATTGGCGCTCATTTTCGTAGTGATTCAAAATATCATCAACAAGAGAATTGATTGTTTTTTCGTGGCCAAGAATTTCTTCCATCTTGCCAAGTTCGTGCTTACTCTTTTCTATTACTTCTTCATCTGCATTATTTGCAAGAGCACTGTATTCTGCATCAATCTGGGCAAGAACCTTATCATCAAGCTTAAGTTTGATAACTCGGCTTTCGTAATAAACAGGGCGTGTTGCACCATCTTCTACAGCCTGAGTCATATCATAAATATCAATATAATCACCAAAAACTTCGATAGTACTGCGGTCTTCGCGGGAAATTGGAGTTCCTGTAAAACCAATGTAACTTGCGTTTGGAAGACTGTCGCGGATTATGCGTGCAGTTCCGATTGTACGATGTGCATGGAGCTTACCTTCCTCGTCATAACTGGTTTTGATTTTTTCTGCAAGCCCATACTGCCCGCGATGAGCTTCATCAGCCATCACAATTATATTTCGTCTGTCGCTTAAAGCACCGTCACCCTCTTCAAATTTCTGCATTGTTGTGAAGATAATTCCATTTGCTTTTCGTCCTTCAAGAAGATTCTTTAAGTCTTCGCGACTTTGTGCTTGTACAGGTTCCTGACGTAAAAAATCTGTACAATTACAGAACTGAGTGTAAAGCTGATTATCAAGATCATTTCGGTCTGTAATAACAACTATAGTCGGTGAATCAATTGCCTGCTGCAAAAGATGAGCATAAAAAACCATTGAAAGCGATTTACCGGAACCTTGAGTATGCCAGAATACACCGATTTTTCCATCACCACCAACAGCAACCTTTGTACGTTCCACCGCCTTAAGAACAGCAAAATACTGATGATAACCCGCAAGAATCTTATAGGAATTAATTCCGTCATTATTAAAGCAGATAAAATTTTTTATGATATCAAGCAGGCGATCTTTCTGGAAAATGCCTTCAAAGAAAGTCGTAAAATCAGCAAAGGCGTTAGATTCAAGATTACCATCTTTCGTTTTCCATTCCATAAAACGGTCTTCGCCACTGGTGATTGTTCCCGCCTTACTTGTAAGCTGGTCGCTCATTACACAAATGCAGTTGTAAATGAACATGCTGGGTATTTCCTGCATGTAGTTTCTGATTTGTGTGTACGCTTCGCTTGCATCAGTCTGTTCGCGGCTAGGAGATTTTAATTCAAAAAGACAAACAGGAAGTCCGTTCAAGAAAAGAAGAATATCAGGCCGCTTGTTTGAGTTTTCTATAAATGTCCACTGATTTGCAACAATAAAGGAATTGTTTGCAGGGTTATTATAATCTGCAATATAAATTATATCTGATTTAGTTTCCCCATTTTGATGATAGCTTACTTCAATACCATTCTGCAGGTATTCCATAAAAACAGCATTTTTCTTTTTGAGTTCAGCATTCTCAAAATGACGGAGTTTAAGAAGTGCTTCATCAATTGCAGCAGGAGCCGCTTTAGAATTTATACGCCTTATAGAATCTTCAAGTACAGAATCATACAACGGAGAATGCCAGTCGCGCTCAATGTCCGGACCATAAATATGTTCCCAGCCCATATTCTGGAACAGTTCAACCAGCGCGTTTTCATATGCTTCTTCGTTGTAATCTGACATAATTAATTATCCTATTAATATAATTTTATCATGAGATTAACAAAAATGGTATGATTATTTACACACCGCATTCAAGTAATATTTTCTTTATAGCCAAATGAACTGATAGAGACGGATTTCTTTCAAACCATTCGTAGCCAGAAGATTTTAAAGGTTTATCTTCCGATTCTCGTTGTTTTATGATTTTTTCTGCGCGGGAAATTGCATTTTTAACATCTTCAAGTGTAATTTGTGAAAGAATCTGATTAAAGTTTTTTTCTACTTTATATTCTTTGAGACCTTGGAATTTTGTTCCAAAAACTGAGTTAATATTTGAAAGATATTGTGACCTTGAACTAATTGTACAAAACATATCTTTTTTATGAAGGAGTATCCAAAGTTCAAAATCTATATTTGAATAACCAAGTTCATATTTTATGGCTTTACCAAGGCTTTCGGAATCTTTCATTTCTTTTAAAGTATTTTCAAAACGTTTCTTATGTTCTGCATCATTGTCTTCAACATCAAAAACTGCTGTAACTGTACAAGATTGAATAACAGAAAGTTTCTTTGCATATTTTAACGGTGATGATTTTTCTATATGAAATACAGGATTTGCAATTCGTTTTTCTTCTGCACAAATTAGCTTTTTGAGATGCTGAAAATATAAAACTTCTGTTTCACCTTCAACAGAAAAGAAGTATTTGTTATTTAGTAATCGGCGCATCCCCATACTCCACAAATTTCTTAAAGATATCAGACAAATCAATATCTCTAATAGCTCCGTACTTACTCATGAAATAATTATTCATGTAATCTTTTCCTTTTCTGGCATTTGTTCCTTTTGTACCAAAATCAGAAAGAGAATATAATTCACTGCAATTTGTTTCATCAGAACGTTCAACAAACTTAATTTCATCACGACGAAATAAATTATTGTTCAAGAAAATTGGATTCTGAGTATTAAAAATCAATTGTGCATGATTTTTGTTAATTTCATCATTATGGAAAATATTTATAATATCCATAACAACCATAGGATGAAGAGAGGTATCAAATTCATCCATTACAATTGTTCCACCCTTTCTAAGAACCTGAGCAAACATCGGTAATATATTTATAAAACGGTATGTTCCATAAGATTCAAAATTAATTGCCTGTACAAGTCTTCCATCTTTCATAACTGAACATAAAACCGGCTGTTGTTCAATAGAGTTATCCGGACGTACATAAACCAATTTGTTCGAATTAATTCCAAAATTCTTAGCAGCTTCATTTAATAAAGTATCTTCGTAATACTTGTTCATATAAGTCGGGTACATGTTTACAGCAAATGTCTGATAATAAGTTTTCAACTTAGACATAAAGAAATCATAGAACATAGAAGAAACTTCAGAACTAATCATAGTCTTAAAACCATTTGTTATATAAAGATCTGTATCACGAAGACTTTTTTCAGAATATGACAGTATAAGATTAAAGTTCTTTTTATAGTCTGGAACCAGAAACTGTTCAATTGATTTTAAGTTTTTCTCAAAAATCTCAAGCTTGTTATCTGTACGTATAAAGAGTTCTTTTTCATTTATTGCCAAAGATTCAGATTTTATAGATCTATGATAATCAGAATCAAGGAAAGAGCCTAAATCTATAACTAATGAATAATCAAATAATAAATCTGAATCAATAAATTTTATCGAAAAATATACTGGTTCTGGTTTATCTATTGACAAAGAATTATTTGGAATCAATTCCAGAGTATTCTCAGCCGCATTTGGAAAATTGCCGGGAACATTATTGATATTTCCATGAATAATAATGCTTTTAAAAGTCTGAACTGCACTTACAATATTTGATTTACCTGCAGCATTGGCACCGTATACAACAGAAGAACAAAGGGCTGTATAATTTTTTTTTCCTGCAGTTTGAGATAAAAGACTATAATCCAACCCTTTTTGTTTTGGGGCTGGTGTCATAGAGAAAATAGCTTCGTCTTTAAAGCACTTATAGTTCTTTGTCTTAAATTCCAAAAGCATGATTAGCTCCTATATATGTTAAATATAGGACGAAAAGTGTGAAAAATCAAGAGATTTCGCAAGCATTTTGCAAGTTTTGTGCAAAATGCTTGTAATTACTAATCCTTATTTTTCCCTTTTGAGGAGATTTGGAATAATAAGATTAAAAAGGGGAAGGGCTTCCCCTCGGCTACAATTCGCTGCGCTCATTTCCGCCTACCCCTTCTGCGGGGACACCCCGCAACGCCCCGTTTAAATCTGAACAGAATCTACCTCAATTTCGCCGGACATGAGTTTTGGGAGTAAGGTGTCTCGGAGATTTGTAAGATTTCGATTTTCTTCGCTTCTATTAAAGATGTCAGCATCTAATGATGCAACAATTTGTTCAAACTTATCTAAATCTGATTTTGATGGAATTACAACTTCCATATTATTTAGAGCGTCTCGGTTGATGCAACCAAAAACTGTTCCTTCGCCGTTGAAAACATCTAATTGTGAACGAAGGGCTAAAACTGTGTAATGGATGAATGATTGATGATTGTCATTTGAATGAATTGCAGCGAGTCCACGACCGATACAGCAATCTTCATTTGCGATGTTTGTATCGCCTACAGGGGCACGTACACTCATCAAGGTATCAAACTTTTTTGCCATTCGTTTTGGCTCTGTTGTGAAAAGTCGTCTTGTTGGAAATCTAATTCCGAATTCTGCTCGTCCTTGGTAGAAAACTGTTCCAATTCCGTCTTCATTATAACTCTTTCCGTCTGGTGATTGTCCCATTGTTATTTCTGCTATTTCGGACAGTTTCCCCATTTTCCACCCAGCTGGCATTTTGCCACCGAAGGGGTCGAAGTCTATGAACCAGCTTTTGAAGAGGGCTTGGGCTTGTTGTTCCAGATTGGTATTGATTTTGTTGTTGTTTTCTATCTTATCATCGAGGGAGGAAAGAATTTTAGCGATTTTCTTTTGGGTTTCTAGAGGTGGAATTGTTATAGTCAAGGATTGGATATGATTTCTATTCAACGTTGGTACAGCAGAACCAGAACCAACATTTCCTGTGCCAAATTTTTGTAAGAAATATTTTACGAATTTGGGATTATTTCCTTTAAAATCACTGACATAAAGAGATGTATTATGCGGCCAAAAATCTATATCAATATATTGTACTTCCCCAAGTGTTCCAGAACGTCCAATAACTACACCAGGAGCCTTGACTTTATATTCATTGTGATATCCCATAATAGAAGTTGAACAAACTACAGGATAGTTTCCAGGAATTATTGAATTTTTAGTTAAATCGTATCCTCTATGAAGTTCAATAAAATCACCAAGTTTACATTCTTTCCATTCAGTCATTTCTTTTCCTTTATGAGACCCTGAAACAAGTTCAGGGTGACGCTATTGCCATTTTATTGGAATTGCGTTAGCAATTCCGAATCCGTGTGGCAATTTCTGCCCGCTTGAGAGCTTTCATGCGTGAGGCTATGAAGCCCCTTTAGTTGCCAGCTTGCTGGCAATGAGCGCTAGCGAAGGGCGGAACAGCCGACGGCAGCTTGCTGCCGGCACGCCCTAAATCTTATATCCAATCCCCTCGAGATTCTTTTTTATCTGACTTTCAAGTTCATTATTCTTTGAAAATAATTCACTAAGCTCTGTTGTAAGACGAGACATCTTTTCATCAAAAGGTTCTCCATCAGTTTCTTGTTCTTCAATACCAACATAACGGCCAGGTGTAAGAACAAAGTTTTCTTTTGCAATTTTGGCAGTATCCACTATGGCACAGAAACCTTTTTGATCTTTTAAGGTTCCGTTTTGAAAATCAGAGAAAGCTTTCGACAATTTATCTATATTTTCATCAGTTATTTCAGAATGAGTTCTGTCGGCAGGTGTGCCAAGCTTTCGGGCATCAATAAACAGAGTTTTACCAGACTGTTTTTTATTTCTTGTAATGAACCAAAGAGTTACTGGAATACCTGTTGTGTAAAACAGTTTATCTGGAAGAGCGACGATTCCTTCTATTAAATCTGCTTCGATTATTTTACGGCGGATTTCGCCTTCGCCTGATGTCTGGGTACTGAGCGCACCGTTTGCAAGTACGAGACCGATTTTTCCGTTTGGGGCGAGGTGGTAAATCATGTGTTCTATCCACGCGTAGTTGGCGTTTCCCTGTGGCGGAAGTCCGTATGCCCAGCGCGGGTCGTTCTGAAGTTTGTCCTGTCCCCAGTTGCTCAGGTTGAACGGTGGATTTGCCATTATGTAGTCGAACTTCTGGTTTGCGTGAAGGTCGTGAAAGAAGGTGTCTTCTGGATGGTCGCCGAAGTTTGCATCGATTCCGCGGATTGCCATGTTCATTTTTGCCATTTTCCAGGTGTCGGCGTTGGCTTCCTGTCCGAAGACTGAAATGTTGCTTCTGTTTCCGGCGTGTTCCTGTATGAACTTTACTGACTGTACGAACATTCCGCCTGATCCGCAGCATGGGTCGTAAACGCGTTTTCCTTCTGTTGGCTTTAAGATGCTGACGATTGTTTTTACTACGCTGGCTGGTGTGTAGAACTCGCCGCCTTTTACTCCTTCGTAACTTGCAAACTGCGCGATGCAGTATTCGTAGGTGCGGCCGAGCAGGTCTTTGCTTGCTTCGGTGTCGCTCATGTCCATGTTGGTGAATACGTCTACTACGTTTCCAAGGACGCGTTTGTCGAGTTCCGGGCTTGCGTAGTTTTTAGGGAGTACGCCTTTGAGTGAGCGGTTGTCTGCTTCTATGGCGTTCATGGCTTTATCGAGGATTGTTCCGATTTCTGGTGTGTGCGCTGCTTTTGCAATTTCTGACCAGCGGGCTTCCTGAGGTACGAAGAAGATGTTTTCTGATTCGTATGCGTCGGGGTCATTTTCAAATCCGTCGCCGTCTGCAACTAGTTCGTTGTATTTCTTTTCGAATGCGGTTGAAATGTATTTTAAGAAGATGAGCCCTGTAAAGATTTTGCGATAATCTGCGGCGGGTATGTGCCCCCAAAGTTCGCAGGCTGCATCCCAAATCTGCTGTTCAAAGCCTATGGTGGCAGAACTGGATTTTGATTTTGTTTTTGCCATGAAGGTGTCCTTTATGTAACTTTTTTATATTATAACACATTTTTTTTATTTCTTCACAAAAATCCCGCTGTTGCAAAAACTCCATCTGGCGGTTGTGCCGTCGATGAAGTTCTCCCGAGGCTCTTCTTTCCCACGCCCCGGGTCCAGTGTGTACAAAGTTCCGTCTTTCCAGTAAGTCAAAACATAATGAAGCGGATTGTGCATTGGTGCTGCCAAATCAACACTCGCTCTTGGAACCAGAATTTCTATTACATATTCATCTTTGGCAAGGGCAGACGGAATGTCGGTGATGTCTTCAAACATTGAAGCGTCGGCGCCAACTGCCTGGAAAAGC
>JAFZWX010000094.1 GCA_017617145.1 Treponema sp.
ATCACTTACGCCTCTGCTCATGCTTAAATTTTAGCACAGAAAATTCCTTTTGTCTTTAAAAATAATTAGGGCTGTCCTTTCTTTTTGGACAGCCCCATAACAGAAGAAACTTGTCCGAAAACTTTTTGACGGCGAACGAACTTCCTTTTCGTCCTGTTCGTTCGCTGGCAAAAAGTTTTCGGACATTTTTGTTTGCATATCTTTTATCTGCTTGTACTAAGTTTTTGTTTTGCCTCGTACCTAGCTACAGCTTCTTTGATTAACAGATCTACCAGTGCTTCAAACTTCAATCCCGCTGCATCACACATCTTAGGGAACATGCTTATAGGCGTAAAGCCTGGCATTGTATTAATTTCGTTCAGATAAACCTGTTTTGTGTTTTTATCAATAAAGAAATCTACTCGCGAAAGACCTGTCGCATCCAAAACCTTGTAGGCGGCACAGGCTGTCTTGCGGATTTTTTCAAGATCATTTTCTGTAAGCTCTGCAGGAATTAAAAGGTTTGCGCCGTCAGGGTCGTTGTATTTTGCATCAAAATCATAAAAATCATGATTTGGAACAATTTCACCAGGAATATAGGCGACTACAGCTTCATCATCATTGTCGGCTGGGAATGTAACAGAGTTTCCTGTAACAGAACATTCAATTTCGCGTGCATTATCCAGAGATTTTTCTACTAAAACTTTGTCATCCCAATTAAAGGCTTCCATAATTGCATAGCCAAGTTCCTTTCGGTTCTTTGCCTTTGAGGCTCCGTTTGAACTTCCTGCACAACAAGGCTTTACAAACATAGGATATCCAAGTTCTTTTTCGGTTTCTTCAATTACTGCGTCATAAACAATGCTGTCTAAAACAACGCTTCGCTTTATGCACACATAAGGAACAACAGGAAGACCAACGCTCTGCCAGATCATTTTTGTCTTTTCTTTATCCATTGTAATTGCAGAAGAAAGATGGGTACAGCCTATATAAGGAATGTCTGCCATTTCAAAAAGTCCCTGAATAGTTCCGTCTTCGCCATAAGTTCCGTGAAGGGCAGGGAAAACTACATCAATGTCTAAAGGCTTTCCACCTGCAACAAAGGCATGCTTACCGCCTGCAGGAACAATGGTCACTGCTTTTGCTTCATCTTCTTTTATAGTAAGAACGGCTTTTGTATCCTTGCAGATTCTTTCATATTCAGAATCATCCTGAAGATACCATTTTCCACTTTTTGTTATACCAATTAAAATAACTTTGTTTTCTTTACTAATGCCGTTTGCAATTGCCGCTGCCGAAATAAGGCTAACTTCATGCTCTCCAGAACGACCCCCGTATATAACTGCTATGTTCATGTAAAAAACTCCTTATAAGTAAATGATACTGTTGCGGCGAAAATTTGCTGGCTGTGAACAAACTTCCTTTTCGTCCTGTTTGTTCACGGACAGCAAATTTTTGACGCTATGATATTATTTCCTTTAATGCCTTTTTTGCTTCGCTTATTTCATCATAAGGCATTGTGTAATCCTTGTAAATTATGCTGTTTTCGTGCGACTTTCCAAGCAGAAGGACAATGTCTCCTTTTTGTGCCATTTTGAAGGTCTCGCGGATTGCCTGTGGCCTGTCGTGAATTATAAAAAGATTTTCACCCATGACCTTGCCTTCTTTAATTGCTCCTTCTGCAATCATTTTAAGAAGTTCTACCGGATCTTCTCCACGAGGGTCTTCATCTGCAAGAACAATTACATCACAGAACTTTGCTGCAATCTGTCCCTGAAGCGGGCGCTTTGTAAGGTCGCGTTCTCCGCCACTTCCAAACAAGGCAAAAATTCTTCCGCTGCAACGTTTTCGTATTGGAGGAAAAATTGTTTCAAAGCTTGAAGGTGTGTGCGCGTAATCAACAATCAGTTCAAAAGGCTGACCTTCATCAATTACTGTCATGCGGCCTTTTATTGGTGTGAGTTCTGGAACATGTGCAGCAACCTGTTCAAAGCTCAAGTTTGTTACACTGCTTACTGCTGTAATTGCAGCCATAAGATTATAGGCATTGAATGCACCAGGTAGCGATGCCCTTACAGAAAATCGAGTTCGAGGTCGTGGCTGAACAGGATCATAATTTTCCGGATAAACAGCATTTTCGCCGTCGGCATCTACATCAAAGGTAAGTCCATAAGTTGCCGCTGCAATGTTACGTGCAGTCATATAGCGAAGATTATCTGGAATTGGTGGAAGCGGTGTAGCATTGCTGCCAGTTTCTGCAGCTGCTTTGCCTGCTTTTCCTTCAGTTGTAAAACCATAAACAGGATGCTTTGTTGCTTCAATAAAATATTGAGCCGAAGGATCTTCAAGATTTACAATTCCAATTGAATTGATTTTCTGTTTTTCACCGGCAATTGTTTTTATATGATTATGCTTGTCTAACGCACGGAAAAGATTTGCCTTGTCACTGCGATAAGTTTCGAAGTTTTTGTGGAACTCAAGATGTTCCAGTGTAACATTCATAAAACAGCCGCAATCAAACAGAATATTACCACAACGGTTGAGCTTTGTTGAAAGTCCGTGTGAAGAGGTTTCTACAACTGCATATTTACAACCATTTTCGAGCATTTTATTTAAGTGATGCTGAATAATCGGTGCTTCGGGTGTAGTCTGATGCTGAGGGTTTGGAAGGGCATCTTCGCCAAAGGAATATTCTACAGTAGAAATAAAGCCTGCTTTTTGTCCGCATGCACGAAGCAACTGCCAGATAAAACTTACTGTACTTGATTTTCCCTCTGTACCTGTAACGCCAATTACAATGAGTCGTTCACTAGGATTATCATAAAAGCGGGCAGAAAGCGGTGCCATGGCAAAACGGGCATCTGGAACATTTATAAGCGCTGGAGCAAACTTTGGAGCTTCATCCGAAAGAGCGTTGTTCATTGTTCTTTTGATTATTGCTTCTGCAACATCTTGCTGCTGGGAAGGGGTAAGCTTCCCTTGAAAGACAACAGCATTTGCACCGGCTAAAATTGCCTGTTCAATATAATTATTGCCGTCTGTGTGAGTTCCTGGAAGTGCAAAAAATAATGAATCCTTTGTAACTTCGCGGGAATCAAATACAAGGTTGGTAACTGGAATATCATTTATTTCCGATAAATCATCTATTTTAGTGCCATCTGCCGCCACCACTGCGTTCTGAAACGCCGGCAGAATCTGCGAAAGAAGTTTTTTCATAACCACTATTATAACCGTTTGCGCAAAAATATAAAAGTGATATAATCAAACTATGTTCGAAGTACGCGTTACAGCCGATTTTTCTGCGGCTCATTTTTTACAGGATTACAACGGTAAGTGCGAAAACTTACACGGTCACAATTATAAAGTTTATGCTCATGTTCGTGGCCCAAAACTCAACGAAGGTGGAATGCTTCTGGATTTTACTAAGTTAAAGAAAGCACTTCGTGAAGTCTGCGGGCAGTTAGATCACACTAACTTAAATGATTTTTCTGTATTCAAAAGTAATCCAAGTGCCGAACGCATAGCAATGTATATTTACAATGGGGTAGTGGAACTGCTAAAAAAAGAGGGAATTGACCTTTCATATGAAGCAGGTAAACAAGAGCCTGCCCTTTATTGCGTAGATGTTTTTGAGACAGAGACCTCACGCGCAAGATACAGAGTTGATGAGTAATTCTACATCCTCATAGGAATACCGTCTTTCGCTAATTCATTTTTAATCTGACCAACAGTATAAGTTCCGTTATGAACCATACTTGCAATTAGAGCTGCATCTGCTTTGCCTTCTGTAAGCACGTCTGCCAGGTGTTGTGGAGTTCCGCCGCCGCCGCTTGCAATTACAGGAACAGGAACGTTTTCAGAAATCAGTCTTGTCAACTCAATATCGTAGCCGTTTTTAGTTCCGTCGGCATCCATGGAGTTTAAGACAATTTCGCCGGCACCAAGTTCTACACCACGTTTTGCCCATTCTAGAGCGTCCAGGCCTGTGTCTACGCGACCTCCGTTTATTGTTGTGCCAAAGCCGCTTGGTTTTGTAGGGTCGCGTCTAACGTCCATTCCAAGAACAATACTCTGGTTGCCGAATACTCGTGCTCCTTCTGTAATAAGTCCAGGGTTACGTACCGCTTGTGAGTTCAGCGAAACTTTTTCGGCACCGGCAAGAATTGTAGAACGGATATCTTCAATTGTTCCAATTCCACCGCCTACGCAGAAGGGAATAAAAACCTGCTGGGCAACGCGTGAAATTAAATCAAGAATTGGTCCACGACCACGAGCACTGGCAATGATATCATAAAAAACAAGCTCGTCTACACCCTGGCGGTAATATTCAGCAGCCATTTCAACTGGGTCGCCAATATCTATATTATTCTGAAATTTTACGCCTTTTGTTGTTCGTCCGTCTTTTACATCAAGACAGATTATAATTCGTTTTTTTAGCATTTGCAGAAATTCTCCAGTATCTTTATTCCCATTTCACCACTTTTTTCGGGATGGAATTGGGTTGCAAAAACATTCCCGCTCTGAATTACAGCAGGAATTTTTATTCCATAATCTGAACTTGCTTTTACGATTGTTGTGTCTGTCGGACAGATTACATAGGAGTGAACAAAATAAACATCAAAATTATTGTTTATTCCTGCAAGCAAAGGACAGTCTCCGTTTTCAAAACTGATATTATTCCAGCCCATATGAGGAACCTTAAGATTTTGTTTTTTCAATTCGGGATTAATTGAGTAAACATGTTTTATTTCGCCTTTTAAAAGTCCAAGACATTCTGTGTTACCTTCTTCTGAATGTTCAAAAATAATTTGAGAACCTACACAAATTCCAAAAAGAAGTTTACCGGCTTTAACTTGTTCACGAACAAAAATATCAAATCCGCTTGCCTTGAGCTGACTCATTGCATATGCATCATCGCCGTCTCCCGGGAACATAAATCTGTCGCAATTAGCTTCAGCAAGTTCTTGTGGATTTTTTGAAGCGACATAAGGAATGTTCAGATATTCAAGGGCACGTTCGAGGCTTGTAATATTTCCCGCATTAAAATCAATAATTCCAACCATACAAATGATTATAAAAAAAAACTTTGATATTGGGAAGATTCTTTCCGATAATAGAATTATGAAATTCAAAGAAATTCTTGGTATTATTGGTGCTGTTCTCAAAGACTGGCGTGTTATTGTTACTCTTATTGCCATGCTTTTTGTTATGGGAGCCACCAATTTTATATTAAAATACAAAAAGAAACCGAAAAAACAGAAGAAAGAAAAAGCAGCCGCTCCAGCTCCAAAAAAAGAAGAAAAGAAAGAAGAGAAAGAAGGGGAAGAAGCGAAAGAATAAAAAAATTGTTTTAAAGGTACGGGCGATTTGCTTGCACCACGCAAACGGGACGAAGAGGATGTTTGCGTGTCACAAGCAAATCGCCCGAACAATTTATTTTTCTTTTTTTATTTCTTACATTATTTCATCTTTTTCTTTGTATTTATCCTTTTTTTTCTCTTTTTTTTCAAATCCCCCCAAAAAACTTCCTCTTTTAACAAAAAATTTTGTTAACTATAGTATGGAAAATCTTAATATTGATGAAGGTGACTGGATTTATGAGGATGATCCGGTGGCTAAGGCGGCTTATGTTAATTTTGGCATAAGGTACATGTTTCCGTGGCAGAGACTGGTTGTTTCTAACATTATGGAAGCTTACGAGAACTGGCGGTCGGGTGTTGCTGGTGAAATTGCCCTTGCACAAGATAACGATGCTTTTTGTAAAGGACGACAGATTGTGCTTTTACCTACGGGGGCAGGTAAATCCTTGTGTTTCCAGGTACCGGCGCTGTTGCTCGACGGGCCTTCGCTTGTAATTTATCCACTCCTTGCTCTTATGACAGATCAACAGAGGAGAATGGAAGAGGGAAGTTTACGTAGTGTAACATTCCGGGGTGGACAGACAGAAGCAGAACGCTCTGAATGCTTTGCCAAAATCAAAGGCGGGGCGAAAATTATTCTTGCAAATCCAGAGGTTCTTCAAAGTAAAAAACTTATACAACAACTTAAAGAAGTTGGAATAAAGCATATTGCAATTGACGAAGCACATTGTGTTTCTGAATGGGGCGATACATTCAGACCTTCATATCTTGGACTTGGAGAAGTTATAAACGAGCTTAATCCTCCTGTTATTACTGCATTTACAGCAACAGCTTCCCCTCCAGTCCTTGCACGTGTTTCGGAAATTTTATTTGGTGGACAGGCTCACATTGTTCGCAGCGAAAGCGACAGACAGAATATTCATTATTTTGTACGGCGCGCTGCTGTAAAGAAAAAAATGGCTTTGGAGCTTGCCGCCACAGAACAACGCCCAATGATTATTTTTTGTGGCACTCGTGGAAAAAGTGAAGACATGGCTCGTGAATTAAACTTTTGTTTTGGACGTGGTACAGCTCAGTATTACCACGCGGGACTTAAAAAATCAGAAAAAGAAGCAGTAGAACAATGGTTTTACCAGAGCAAAGAAGGAATTCTTTGTGCCACATGCGCTTATGGAATGGGTGTGGACAAAAAGGATATAAAAACTGTAGTTCACCTTGAAGCGTCTGCAACGGCTGAAGCGTATATTCAGGAAGCGGGTCGTGGCGGCAGGGATGGCAGTGTAGCAAAAGCAATTCTTTTATGGAGTTTACAAGATAGTCTTGATTATTCTGTGTATAAACCAGGTTCACGCGAGGCAGCTCTACGTGATTTTGCCGAAACAACTTCATGCAGACGACAGGTTTTGCTTGATGCACTGGGTGCAGAACAGGCAGTATGCAGTGGTTGTGATATTTGCAACGGAAAAAAATATCCTACAAGCGACTGGGAACTGGTACAAAAACTCATAAAGCGAAACCCGCATTTTTATTCCAAAGACGAAATCGCCGAAGAACTTTCTTACAAAATGAATACAACCTTTAGAAAAGTCCTTGGCTTGAACATCTGGGAACACAATGACAGCGTTTCAGTAATAGATCAGCTCATGAAATCTGGTCGCATTCTGGTAGATAAATTTTTGTGGAGAAATAAACTGTATGTATTACGAAATAGAAAAGTTGTATAAAAAATGCGGAGCGGAGTTTTGGGTTTTGCGGAACGCCCTCTTCGTTTAGTGGAGCAAAACACAAAACTTCGCGGGAGCCTTTTTTATGCAGGCCTGTTTTAATCCATAATGGTTATTTCTACACGACGATTCTTGGCGCGCCCTTCTTCTGTGTTGTTGCTTGCTACCGGCTCTTTGGAACCCTTGCCCTGAGTAAAGATATGATATTCATCGCGGACTCCAAGCCCAATAAGGTAAGATGCAACTGCTTCAGCACGTTCTTCGGAAAGTTTCTGACGTGCACTTGCAGTTCCACGGTCTGCACAATGACCAGTTATTAAAAGATCATTGGAATATTGCTTCAAAAGTTCACCGATTTTCTTAAGCTTTAGTTTTTCGCTTTCCAAAAGAACATCAGAATCTGGTTCAAACTGAATATTATCAAGACTGATTGTAAGTCCTTTTTCACCTTTTTTTACAGAAATATTTTCGAGTTTAAGTTTATCAAAGGTATCCTGCAGTTGTTTTGCAGTAGAATCGTCATTAAGTGAACTGAACTCTGTAAGTTCTGCGTGGGCTGTACCGGTATACACAAAAAGGTTTCCGTAAATATCCAGGATTTTAATAAGGAATTCTTCATCATAATGATCAAGGAGTCCTTTGTTGTTATCCCAATAAAGAGTCTGCTTTGACCAACCAACAGATTGATAAAGTGTCTGTCCTGCATTCAGCTGTTCGTCGGTTGCTTCGTACGAAAAATCATAATCAACAAGAATGACATTCAGCTTTTTACCGTCTATGGTTGTATCTTCTTTATAGGTGTAGTTTGCTTCAAAAGGAAAAATGAGTGCTTTATCCATAACAAAGCCTTTACTCACATCCTGAACTTCTTTTCCTTTTGCAGTCCAGGTTTCGCCAATCTTTACCTTTTTATCAGGGAAAACCGGAACATTGCGTACGGTTGGCATATAAATATCATCGGAAATTGTGAGTTCGCCGTTTTTTTTGCGCGAAAATACAGAGGTTGTTTCTTCGCCCCAGCTAAGAATTCTGCCTGTCTGCTGGCTGATTGAATTTTCTGTTGTCATGTAAGTGGCATAAATAAAGGCTTCTCCATCGCTTGCAACATTTGTCATTTTAGAAGAAATGCGGTTGATGATTTCGGCATGATGACTTGGAACATTATTTACGTAAACATCTTCTTCTACAGTAGAAATATAACTGCCGGAATTGCCCTTTTTCTGCTTGAATTCGAATTTTACCTGAGCAGAAAGGGTTGCAGCAAGGAATACTAAAGCTAAAATAAAAACTGTTTTTTTCATAAAAAATCCTCTATAATTCTATTATGTTAAACAATATTTCTATAACAACGTTACTTTTACTTTTCGTCATTTTTTTGCTGGTACTTTTGATAATTTTTCAAGAGATTAGAATAAAAATTAAGCTTAAGAAAATCCGTCAGGATGCCGTAAAACGCTCAAATGCAGTAAAAGGCGGCCAGCTTGCCGAACAATTAGCCCCATTTCTGCCAAATTTTCCATGTAACCCCGCTGATGCCCACTTTTTAGGCCAGCCCATAGATTATATAGCCTTCCCAGGTCTTTGCGAAAAAGGCAGTGTAGATGAAATATTATTAATAGAAGTAAAAACAGGCGTGTCACAGTTGTCACAAAGAGAAAAAGGTATACGCGAAGCTGTAGAAAAAGGAAGAATACGCTATATCGAATACAGAATCAATCCTTAATTAATAAACTCCGGTAAAAGATTTAGCAGACGAATAAAAACTAAAGTAGCCATTTGAAAAATCTGAGTTACGGAGTAGAAAAAAAACTCGGACAACTTCTTTCTGTTGGCCGAGTTTTTTTTCTACGGGAGTAACTCAGATTTTTCTATATGATCCGATTATTTTTAGTCAGCTGTAAAACGGATTGTCTCCCATTTCTCGTTGAACTTTTCGAGATCTTCGCCTACGTCAAGCTTGAGTTCTCCACCTGCCATTTCTTCTGCTTTATACATTGGAACAGTTGTGCGGAGCTTGTCTGCTTCCAAGTTTACATAACCTGGGAAACGGAATTCATCAAGGAACATTGCATAGATTTCTGGTCTGTGAATAAAGTTAATAAATTCCATAGCTCTGTCGTAATGCTTTGCACCCTTTAAGATAACCATTGAGTCAAGATACTGAGGACCGCCTTCTTTCGGAATAAAGAAGTCAATCATTTCATCCTGCTTTTCTTCCGGTACTTCACCGTATACAACTTCGGCATATCCCTGGCAAACCCAGAAGTCTCCTGCAGCAAATGATTTACCAAAACCTTCGGCATCGAACTTTACAAGATTTGGTTTCCACTGTGTGTTGATTAAATCGGCAGCGGCCTGAAGCTTTGCATCATCAACTGTGTTTACAGAAAGTCCCTGGTAAGCAAGAGCATCACCAATAACTTCACGCATATCGTCCATCATAGACATGTGACCCTTAAGGTCTGTTCGTGCAAAGATGTTCCAGGATTTTTCGTAATCAGTTACCTTGAGTTTGTTTACAGCAATTCCTGCCATACCAAGATAATATGGAACCTGCCAGTTCATATCAGGGTCAAAGGTCATAAGCTGCTTGCAGGCTGAATTGATGTATTTTTTGTTTGTAAATTTTGTCTGGTCAATCTTCTGAAGCATGTTCTGATTAATCATAATCGAAGTATAGTCCTGAGAAGGGAAGGTAATATCATAACCCTTTGCACCGGCCTTGAGTTTGGCATACATTACTTCGTTTGAATCAAAAGTGTCTACCTTTACTGTACAATTGAATTCTTTTTCAAAAGCCTGAAGAACTGAATCAGGGGTGTAATAAGTCCAGTTGTACAAGTACAAAACTCCATCATCTTCTTTCTTACAACCAGTTACGGCAAGTGAAGAAGCGACCAACAATGTTGCTGTTAATGCAAACAAAAATTTTTTCATTAGTATATCTCCTTAGTGTCCCGCAGCAAATCCCTTAAGTCCTTTACGGCAAAGGAAGGCAATGCTACAGGTAATTAAAATCATTACAACCGAAAGTGAATTAATTACAGGTGAAACGCCAAAGCGGATCATCGAGTAAACATAAAGTGGAAGTGTTGTACTTCCAGGGCCTGAAACAAAGAAGGTAATTACAAAGTCTTCGAGCGACATTGTAATTGCCATTAAGAATCCCGAAAGAATTCCCGGGAAAATTGCAGGTACAACTACTTTAAACATTGTCTGGCGTTCTGTTGCTCCAAGGTCGTGCGATGCTTCGATGATTGAATAATCAAATTCATCAAGGCGGGCATTTACCATAAGGAATACAAACGGAAGACAGAAGGTTGTATGGGCTGCAAAAACCGTGAACAAGCCCAGAGGCATATGGATTCCGCTGAAGAAAATTACCATAGAAATACCAATGATAACTTCCGGCAGAACCATTGGAAGATATGTAAGGGTCTGAATGAATTTCTTTCCCTTAAACTTGTACCAGTTTACGCCGATTGAAGCCATTGTACCAAGCAAAGTCGAAACAAGGGCAGAAGAAAGTGCTACAATCAAGCTGTTCAAAAGGGCAGTCCACAAGGCATCTGAATTAAAGAAAAGCTCCTTGTACCACCTCATGCTGAATTCTGTAAACTCTGCACCCTTACTGTCGTTGAAGGAATAAATAATGATTACAAAAAGTGGCACAAAAAGGAACAAAAGGGTAATCCATAAAACTGTTTTAGAAAAAGACCACTTACGCTGTCCTGCTTTTTTCCAGGTACGTTTTGCGTGGCGTGCGTTTTCGGAGGTAGGTTTCCCTTTGCCTGTAATGGCATCGGTAAAAAGCTTGAACGAAAGGTTTTTTGCCATTAGTTTGTACCTCCAACATAGTTTTCTTCTTTTGTGTTTTTAGTCTTAAGCTTGGCTTCCTGAGAAGTTGAGCGTGTAATCCAGGCAATTCCTGCAACAGAAATAATAGTAATAACCATAGAGAATGCTGCAGCCAATGGCCAGTTACGTGTCTTTTGTACCTGATCAACAATGATGTTTCCAAGCATGTATGAATCTTTTCCACCAACTAGGAGCGGAACGGTGTAGGCACCAAAAATCGGAATGAAAGTAAAAATCAGTGCCGAAATAATACCGCTCTTAATGCCAGGAATCAAAACCTTAAACATTGACTGTGGCTTTGTAGCACCAAGGTCTCGTGCAGCTTCAAGCAATGAAAAATCAAAACGGTCTACTGCAGTAAAGATTGGCAGAATTGCATACGGAATGTACATGTAAACGCTAACAAGAATTACCGCCTTTGTGTTGTAAAGGAAAGGTACATATTCTTTTGTAAGGTGCAGCGACATTAAAACCTGATTCAAAATACCGTCGTTGTTCAAAATGCTCATCCAGGCAAAAATGCGGATAAGCGAGTTTGTCCAGAACGGAATGATAACCAGGAACAAAAACAGTGTCTGATGCTTACTGCGTGCCATTGCATATGCACTTGGAATAGAAACCAGAATTGTAAATATAGTAGAAAGTATTGTGATTTTAAGTGTGCGCAATACTATCAGACCATATTCTGGCTTACACATCTGCTTGTAAGCCTTAAACGAAAGCTTCCATTCAACACCGCCGTAAGTTCCTTTTTTAAGGAAGCTGTACACAAAAATGATGATGAGCGGAGCAACGAAAAATATCATAAACCACAAGCCCATAGGCCAGCCGTAGAAGGAGCCCATGGTAAGCAGTTTGTCTTTATCTTTAGCTAAAGTTTTGTCTTTCATAGGGCGTTATTTATTGATGTCTTCAACAATGTAGCCGTCTTCTGCCGACCACGAAACGTAAACACGATCCTTCCACTGAATAACAGGACCATCATCCATATAGTCTGTGTGCTGCTTGAATACCTTAATG
>JAFZWX010000095.1 GCA_017617145.1 Treponema sp.
GGGAAATCAAAGTCATAATAAAAGCCATTGTCAATTGCTGGACCAATAGCGATTTTTGTTCCCGGAAACAAGTGAAGGATTGCTTCTGCCATTACGTGTGCACAACTGTGCCTGATGATTTGTAGTTTTTCATCTACCATAATAAAACTCCTTAAAAAATACACCAAATTCACCATAAGATGTTGTATTTTTGAGTTAATATTATAATGAATTGTGGGGATAATTACAATTACACAAATGATATTGGATCATATTGAAAACAAATCTGCTCCCGCGCAGAGACGTCTGCAAACTACGGCGAAGCTTGCAAGGTAAGATTTAACTCGCTTCGCTCGGCAAGCGTCGATGTAGTTTGCAGCCATCTCTGTGCTCCGCAGCTTTGTTTTCCAATGCCTATAACACTTGCCCCATTGCTTCTATCTCTCCACCCTTATGAATATTTTCTTTTAAAATAGAAGTTATTCT
The DNA here is from genome assembly GCA_017617145.1 of Treponema sp. The sequence goes on from JAFZWX010000095.1 coordinate 466, forward strand.
TATGGTATAGGTTTTGCTTTCTTTTAAGGGTTCGGGTGATGTTACCTGACAATGTATAAAATTTTCGGTCATGCAGTTATACACAAATTTTCTGGTTGCGGATGAAGGCTGTTGTTTTTCAATAACTGCAGAGAGTGGTTTGTCCTTGAAAGATTCAATATATGAAATCTTCTGTTGTACGGCCCATTCATTTAAAGACTTGGCTCGTTTTTGGGAAACTGACTGGGGGATTTTTGGTTTCATGTTACATGCTGCTGTTCCGGGCCTCTCTGAAAATGGGAAGGCGTGAATCCAGGTAAAATCGCAGTGGAGGCACAAGTCCATCGTCTGTTCAAAATCTTCATCTGTTTCACTTGGAAAACCTGTAATGATATCGCAGGCTAAAAAACATTGTGGTTTTGCAACACGAAGGGCACTACAAGCTGCAATTACATCATCACGCTTGTACCTTCTGTTCATAAGTTCCAAAATGCGGTTACTACCACTTTGTACAGAAATATGAAAATGAGGGCGAACTCTTTGATTTTTTATAACCTTGCAAAACTCATCATCCACAACTTCGGGATAAAGACTTGAAATACGAAAATTGATTTTTTTTGTATTTTCAAGCAGATGTTTTAATAATGCAGCAAAATTAAAATACTTCTCTTCTCCGTCCTTATCAATAAACAATCCTTTATACTGTGCAATATTAATTGTAGTCAACACAACTTCATCGTAGCCCTGATTTTCTAAAGCAAGGACACGTTCAACTGCCGCAGCAACATCCAATGAAACACTGTGACCACGAGCTATATGAATTGTGCAGAAAGAACAATTATTGTTACAGCCGTCCTGAATTTTAAGACTTGCACGAGAATGAGCCAGTAATGAGCTTGCAGCAAACTTAAAGGAATCTTCAGGAAAACCAGGCTTAATTGCTGGAACAGAACAGATTTCTTTCTTCAAAAGCGAAGCAAAATCATCATGTGCACCCGCAGTTTTCAAAAGCTCTGGCACTCTTGCAATTCTACTTTTTATCTGCCCACCAAGAACAACAATTCTAGAATCAATTCTTTCTATTTCATTTTTTGAAAGCTGTGCATAACAACCTGTAATAAGAATTATTGCATTTTTATAATTCTTTAAAGCAAGACGAAAAATACGACGTGCCTTTTGTTCAGCCTTTTGTGTTACGGCACAAGTATTAATAATTACAAGACAAGTATTATCATCTGGTTCATTGATTGAAAAAACTACATTAAAACCAGACTCAATAAAAAGTTGCGCGGCAGATTCACTTTCGATTTGATTAAGACGGCAGCCTAGTGTTTCTATTCTGACAGTATACACTTATTTTATCTTATCTTTTACACGGTCACGACCGCGAGACGCATCTACAGAAGAAGAATTCAATCTTAAAGCTTCATCATAGGCTTCAAGTGCTTCAAGATAATTTCCTGCCATTTCGCGTGCATAGCCAAGACGAATCCACCAGGTATCAATAAGCGGTTCTTTTTTTACTGCAGAAGAAAGAGAGATGTCTGCATGCTGATATCTGCCCTGCCGAATATAAATTTCGCCCATAAAATAATAAGCAGTACCAAGACGAGAACTGCTGTCATTAGCACTGGCAACATATTTCTGGAACTGTTCCATTGCACCATTGTTCTTACCAAGGTAATAACGGGCTTCACCTAAAATCTCAATCAGACGAAGGTCATAAGCACTTACAGCAAGACCTTCTGTGGCACGCTGTTCTGCTTCGGCATACTGTTTATTTTTTACAAGAGCCCAGCACATTACTACATAAGAGTCAATTCTGTTAGGATTATCCTTAAGTTCGTCTTCACAAACCTGCACAGCCTCTTTGTATTTTCCATTATGATAAAGAACAAGAGCATCACGCTGCTGAGTCTGTGCAAAGAAAGGAAAAACTTGAATTAATAACAATAAGTTTATTAGAAGTATTGATTTCTTCATTTTATTTTTTCACCATTGTACATTTGCCGGAAAAATCACTTCCCGGTTCAAGTACGACTTTTTGAGTTATAATATCGCCATCGAGAGAACCCGATGCTGTTACGAAAATCAATTTTTCTCCGTAAACATTTCCTTTTACTTTTCCACGAATAAGTACACGATCCGCTTTAATATCTGCTTCTACTACTGCGTTTGTATCAATAACAAGATCGCTTTGAGTTTCTATTTTTCCAGTGATTTTTCCTCTAATCATGAACGGCTTTTGCATTTTTATACTGCCGTTAAAGCTTATGTCGTCTTCAACAATAGTATCAAAGGCATCATCTTCCATATCAAAAAAATCTGAATCTTTTACATCAAACATATTTATATTTTAACGGGTTATTAGGGAATAGTAAATAGGGAATAGTAAATAGTAGTTAGCAATTAGGAGGGCAGAGAGCCGCCCTACGTCTCAAAGCAAAGCTTTTCGCCTACCCTACCCAGCGGGCTCAAACGCCGCCCGCAACGCCTGCTTCAGTTTCTATTGCAAAGACACTTATTTTTCCATCAATTGGCAAAGTCAGTTTTACAGAAAATAATTGTAGATGTTTTATTCCGGCGGCTTTGCGAAGGATTTTGTTGATTTTAAAATTTCCGTGCTGATCATCACCGGCAATGGGGCAACCTTGTTTTGCAAGATGGATTCGAATCTGGTGCATGCGTCCGGTTTCAAGCTGTAATCTTATCTGACACATTTGAATTGGTGGCTCGTCTTCCCTTTCTATCTGCCATTCTTTTTCTACCTGATAATGTGTAACTGCATGTCTGGACTGTCCATGCTGAATAATATCTTCAGAAATTTCACCTTTTTTTGGATTCATTACTCCGGTACAGACTGCAATATATTCTTTTTTTACTTCCTTACTTCCTATAAGCTTTGTCCACTTACTTGCAGCAACAGGAGTTTTTGCAACAATCATCAGTCCTGAAGTATCTTTATCCAGACGGTGAACAAGATAAACCTTTTGACCTGTCTGCTTTGCAAGCTCTTCATCGAGTGGATGTGCAATTTTTTCTCCGCCCTGAACAGGCATACCTGCTTTTTTATTTATGATGAAAATTTCTGGATTCTGGTATATAATAGGAATATCATTCATTTTTAACAATATAAACGAGGATTTATAAAATGACAAGTTATACATTAAAAGAAAGAGTTTTTAAAATTACTTTGACTATTGCACTTTTCTTTCTTTTCTCAATAAATACTTTTGCAGAAACAATTTCAGATTCAGTATATAATTATTCTCTCGATATTCCAGAAGGCTTTGCACTTAATGAAGTTTCTGACGATCAGATGTCTTTTCATTTTGTTCATCCTGAATATCCTGTACAGTTTATTCTTAAGATTTATGACAATCCTTCTTATGATTCTACACGAACTGTTTTAGGAACTGCATTAAAAAAACTAGGGGCTGCCATGGAAATAGACACCTTTGCCTGGAATAATTATCCTGAATGTGCAATTTCTGATTTTTCAATGACACTTGACCAAAAATATTCTGGCTGGGCAATCTGTGCACCGCTACAAAAGGCAAATGCTTATGTTGCCATTTTAGCCTATTCTACTGCAGACACACGACAAAGCTGTAATCCTTTTATAATTTCAATTTTAAATTCACTTTGCACCGATGAAAAATACTATTGCTTTCCGGGCATAATTGCAACTTATGGTTTTCCGTATGAAGGCAAAAAGAATATTAAGCTGAACATTAATGGAAATACTATTTCTACATTTATAGATAATTCTGATATTGATGCAGCGCAATACATTCTGGAAATTGAATATTCAGTTCTTCTGCTGTATGCAAAACATAATCTTTGGAAAGAAGCCTGGCAACGCTATTACAGAATGGTTTACCGCGACAGTTATGGGCGCCTTGCACAAGTTTCTTATGATGTAATTTCACAATTGTATCCTTTGTGTGAAAAAGCAAATCCTTCTAACCCTGATCTGGCATATGCTCAAGCCTTGCTTTCATGGGTTCAGGGCTTTCAATATAAACGCGACAACGAAAAAGCTTCTTCTACAGACTTTACAAATCTACCTGCTGTTTTGTGCGGAAAAGGAAATGACTGCGATTCAAGAAGTATGCTTGTATGTGTTTTATTACGAGCTGCAGGTCTTGAATCATTTATGCTCATTTCACGGGATTATTCACATGCAATGGTAACCTTTGAGAATCCAGCTCCTGGACAAAAATATGAAGTTGAAGGAACAGGTCGGGAATTTTTAATGGGAGAAACTACTGCAAAAGTAACCTGGGGAACAATTGCTCAAGAACACGCAGACAGGAGCAAGTGGATTCCTGTCATTATGCCATAAGCAGAGAGAAAACTTCCTGTGAATCCTTAGCATTTATAATATTTTCGTGAAGACCTTCCTGCTTGAGTTTTCCGCAGAAATGAGAAATTGTCTTAAGGTAAAGTGAATGCTGATTATAGGCTGCTGCAATCATAAAAAGCAAATCAACAGGAGTTTCATCAATAGTTTGATAATCGGTAATAGGCTTTTTACAAACTCCAACAGCCATAACTAAATCTGTTACAGAAGAAAGACGAACATGTGGAATTGCAATGCCCTTTCCAATTGCTGTAGACATTAATTCTTCACGTTTAAGTATTTCTGTTGTAAGCTCTGAAGCATTCTTAATCTGTGGGGCAGTTGCAAGCACCTGTGAAAGCTGAACAATAGCATCGTGCTTTGTGCTGTGATTAATAAATACAATTCTATCAGGAGAAAGAATATTTTTAACCTGAATCTGTGAATCATTTTGACTGAAAGAACTTGAAGAAAGCTTTGCATTTACCCAGTTTTCTACTTCTGATTTTTTAAAACGCCATACTGTTCCAATTTTGCCAGCAGGAATTTCACCCTTTTGTGCCCAATCATAAACAGTTCTGTCAGAAACACGCAAATATTTTGCAACTTCTTCAATTGTAAGAATATCATCAGTCATTTTTTCAGCCCCTTTGATGTCTTTTATTTAAATATTATGTTTTTTCTTAGAAATCTATGTAATATTTTGCATATTATACAGTCTTTTGTCAAGGTGTAAAAAAGATGGTAAATATTATATAACAATCATAAAAACTACGGAGCGTGGATTCTGATTTTGCGGAACGTCCTCTTCGTTTAGTGGAGCAAAATCAGGTTCCACGCGTGAGTAGTTTTTATCTTGAGTATAAACAACTACATTGATTTTTACAAAAATTTACAATAATATGTAAATAACATGAAAACAAAAAAACATATACATATTTACATACTTCTGGCAATTTTTTTTATCATAATATATACAATTTTTGCAGCAAAACCACTTGGAAAAGAATATCATTTTACACCTGAATGGCGCAAAAACATTTCAACCCCTACAATTAAAACAGTACCTGCAGGAACTGAACAAATTTATTTTAAATTAGGTCAATCAATAGGATATTTTACAGAAGATGGCCAAATAACTACTTTTAAAACCTTCCCTTCTAAAGCTTCAATTTCATCAGAGTATTACTCATTGTATAATACAGAAAATGCACAAATTCCTTTTTACAATAAAGACAATATTGAACAAGGCATTTTTGAAGTCGCCGGATTTCCATTTTTCGAAGAAGACAGAATATATGTTTTTTTACCGGGTGGAGCTTCGTTTTCTAAATGTAATTCACAAGGAAAAGTTGTATGGACAAATGAAAATACAATTCCTATAACAGCCTTCAGTTCAAAAAATAAATACACTGCTTCAGGATACGCAGACGGTACAATAAAAATATTTGAAAATGATACTGGAATTGAAACTCTTGGATTTGCACCAGGTGGCAGTGATTACAAAATTATTCTTGGACTTGATATTTCTTCAGATGGAACCTATATTGCTTCAGTTTCGGGTTATGATAAACAAAGATTTGTTCTTACAAAGAATGAAAGTGTACAGCCAAAAATTGTTTTTCATAGTTTTCTTGATTCCGATTTAAACCGAAGAACAGTAGTCAGATTTTGTGATAATGACAAACGGATTCTTTATAATTATGAAAACTATCTTGGTATTTACAACATCGAAACTCAAAATAACACAAGTATAAAAATTGACAAAACTGTTATAGCAATTGAAGAAACCGATTCCCTTATTTTTGTTTTAGGAAAAAAAGACAAAAATTACACTGTCTACATGATAGGAAAAACAGATACGCTGCAAGGCTCCTTCACTTTTACAGCAGATACAGCATTTATAAAAACCTTAAACAATAATCTTTATATCGGACAGGATACTTCAATCTCAAAAGTAAAAATTTCAAAGGAGTAGAATTATGAAAAAAAACTTGTATTTTACAACTATTCTCTGCCTTTTGTCTGGTTTTGTTTCATCACTTTTTGCAGTTGAATGGCCACAGGAAGATTATAATAACAACGCTTTCAATTCATATTTTGGTCAAAATGTTTCCGGCAGAATCAGTTCATCTCTTGTTTTTTCTGAACCCGCAGAGGTCAAAGCTATAAAAGATGGAAAAGTTCTTATTGTAATGGCAGATGTTTCAGATGATTCCGAATTCTTTCCTTCAACTCTTGGTAATTCTGTAATTCTATGTCACGATGATGATTTAATTTCTGTATATGCAAATCTTGATGGTGAATCTTTACAAGATCAAATCGGAACAAAAAGTTATCTTAAAGAAGGAGACATAATAGCAGCAACAGGAAATTCCGGCTGGCAGGAAACACGAAGTAATCTTGAATTTCAGATTATCGATTTGCAGAAATCAACTGCTATCAATCCAAAAATTCTTTTACCACGTTCCGAAAATGAAATTGAATATGCACTTACAGGAATAATGCTGCAAAATAAAGATGGTAAGCTTTTTGATATTCGCGAAAATAAAATATATCCTTCGGGATTATATAAGGTTTTTCAAACAAGAAATAAAATTGTCGCACCATATAAAACAACTGTAACTATAAATGGTGTTGTTGTAGATGAAATAGCCTTTGATACAATTGGTCAGGAAAACGGAAAATTGTATTTAACTGGAAAAAAGAAATATACTTCAGAGGAACTTTACCCTGATGACACTCTTCTTCTTTTAGGTGAAATGATGCTTACTCCAGGTCGCTCAACCTTAGGATTAACGGCACAGAACTTTCTGGGAAAAATCAAGCAACAAAGTTATATCATTTCCATTTATTAATCAGAATAAATCTATTTGTTTGTGAAATTTGAAATTTGGTGTTAAAATGGTGGGTATGAAACCAAATATGATTCTTTCGGCCAGCGGATGGCGTAAAGTTTTTGCAGTTTCGGGTGATGAACAAGATAAAGCTCCCGAAATTAGTGAACAGGACAAGGCAATTTGTATTGCTGCCGCTTCTGTTTTTTTCGATTATATTTCTGCCCTTACAAATCAGGAAGTTCCGGTTATTGCAGTAGGCATTGATGCAAGACCTACAGGCCCCGCTATGGCCGATGCAATTCTGCGTTCACTTGTTGCAAAAGGAGCAGTTGTTCAGTATTCAGGAGTTACTTCTGCACCAGAAATTATGGCTTATGCAAAAAAACTCGACGGCTTTATTTACATTTCTGCAAGTCACAATCCTGTTGGACACAATGGAATTAAGTTTGGAACAAATAACGGTGGAGTTCTAGAAGCAAAAGAAAATGCTAAAATTACAGAAAAGTTTATTGCGCTGTTAGATGATGATGCAGCTTTGAGCAAAATTGTTCAGGCAGCTGATGGTTGCAGTTCGATGGCTTTAAATGAAATATATAAAACCCAAGCCAGTTCAAAATTTAATGCACTAAAGGCTTACGAAGATTTTATTCGCCAGACAATTACCGATTCTGAAAACAAGGAACACCAGAAGGATTTCTTTGAAATGCTTGATAATCAGATTCGTACAAAAGGCTTTGGTGTAATCTGTGACTTCAATGGAAGCTCACGCGCAAAATGCATTGATAAAGAATTCTTTACGACACATGGAATTGATTTTTACTCAATAAACGAAGATGAAATTGCACATGAAATTATCCCTGAAGCCGAAAATCTTGTTCATGTAGCCGACGCTATGGAAGATTTACATAAGCGGAATAAAAAATGCAATGTTCTGCTTGGCTATATGCCCGATTGCGATGGCGACAGAGGAAACATTGTTTACTGGGATGAAAAAACTGGCAAAGCAGTCATACTTAAAGCCCAGGAAGTATTCAGTCTTTCGGTGCTTGCAGAGCTTACATACAGTATCTGGAAAAATGGCGGGGACTCTTCGTTTAAACCTGCCGTTGCCGTAAACTGCCCTACTTCAATGCGTATTAATGAAATTTGTCGCGTGCTTGGTGCAGAAGTTTTCCGTGCCGAAGTTGGTGAAGCAAATGTCGTTAACCTTGCCCGTGAAAAGCGTGAGGAAGGCTGGAATGTGCGTATTCTAGGCGAAGGCTCGAACGGTGGAACTATAACATATCCTTCAAGTGTGCGCGATCCGTTGAATACAGTTTTTGCAATTATAAAGTTACTTATGATGCGTGAGGATGGATTGTACGAAATCTGGTGTAAGAAAGCCGGTATTGAATATAAGTCTGATTTTACTTTGAGTGATGTTTTGGAGAGTCTGCCGGTTTATACTACAACAGGGGTTAGTGAGTCACGAGCAATTCTTAAAGTGAAGTCAACAGACCATGCGGCTTTGAAAAAGGCTTTCCAGAAAAACTTTGAAGCTTCGTGGGAGATAAAGAAGGCTGAACTTGAAAAATCTTACGGAATCTGCAGTTATGAAGCAGTAATTACAAACGGCACAAAAGAAACCTGCGGTATTACAGACTATTCACTTTCCAGTAAAGGTGGACTTAAGATTTTATTCAAAGATTCTGGTGGACAGCCTGTTGCCTTTATATGGATGCGTGGCAGCGGTACCGAACCAGTTTTCCGCATTATGTGCGATGTGCGTGGAGATAATGCCGAAGAAGAAAAAGCACTGCTTGCATGGGAAACAGAGCTTATTCAGAAGGCAGATATGTAATTTCCTCTGTCATTCCCGGGCTTGACCCGGGAATCTCAACAAAAAAGAGATTGTCGGGTCAAGCCCGACAATGACATATTTTAGAATTTAAGATATTATATACATACAAAGGAGTAACAAAATGGAAAAATCAGAAATATTGGAAAGAGCAAAAGCTTATATCGCTGCAGAACAGGACGAACGCTTCCGTAAGGAAATCGAAGACCTTATTGCAAAAGAAGACTATACAGAGCTCGAAGACCGTTTTTACCAGACCCTTGAGTTTGGAACAGGTGGACTTCGCGGCATTATGGGTGGCGGAACAAACCGCATGAATACACTCGAAATAAATATGGCAACACAGGGGCTTGCAAACTATGTAATCAAGGCATTCCCTGAAAAAGCAAAGGCCGGAACTTTAAGCGCAGTAGTTGCATACGACAGCCGCTTGAACTCAGATGTATTTGCCGAAGCAACTGCACTAATTTTTGCCGCAAACGGAATCAAGGCTTATTTATTCAGTAGCCTTCGCCCTACCCCTGAACTTTCATTTGCAATCCGTACACTCAAGGCAGACACTGGTGTTGTAGTTACAGCATCACATAACCCACGCATGTATAACGGTTACAAAGCCTACTGGAACGATGGTGCACAGGTAATTGAGCCTCATGATGTTGGAATTATTGAAGAAGTAAACAAAGTAAAAGATGTAAAGACAATGACTCGCGTAGAAGCAATTTCTACAGGCAAGCTTGTTATCATCGACAAAGAAATAGATGAAAAATTCTGGGATATGTGTAAGGCACAGCTTTTCCGTCCAGACCTTATTAAAGAGAAGGCAAAGGATGTACGCATTGTTTACACACCGCTCCACGGAACAGGTGCAATGCACGTAGAAAAGGTTTTGGGTGATCTTGGATTAAATATCATTACAGTACCAGAACAGCGCGAACCTGATGGAAACTTCCCTACTGTAGAAAAACCAAATCCGGAAGAAAAGCCTGCTCTTAAAATGGCAGTAGACCTTGCAACAAAAGAAAAGGCCGACGGTCTTATGGCAACAGACCCAGACTCAGACCGCTTTGGTACAGCTTTCCCTGATAAGGACGGAAACTTTGTGCTCCTGAGCGGAAACCAGATGGGTGCTTTACTCATGGAATATGTATTCCTTAGCCGTAAAGAACTTGGACGCATGCCTGCAAACCCTGCATGTATCCGCTCAATTGTAACTTCCCCATTCGGCGACTATATCTGTAAAAAATACGGTGTAAAAATGTTCGACTGTCTTACAGGCTTTAAGTGGATTGCAAACGTAGAAGCCAACTTCGAAAAAGCAGGAACATACAACTATGTATTCGGCCTTGAAGAAAGCTACGGTTACAAAGTAGAAAAAGAAGTAATGGACAAGGATGGCGTTTCTGCAGCAGCAATGTGTGCCGAAATGATTCTGTACTGGAGAAGCCAGGGCAAGAGCCTTTTGGAACACCTTGACGACATGTACAAAGAATACGGCTACTTCGAAGACCGCGCAATTTCCCAGAATTTCCCGGGTCAGAGCGGCGTTCAGACAATGAAAGAAATCATGGCCAAGCTCCGTTCAAACCCACCAGCAACCTTAGGCGGCCAGAAAGTAGTAAAAGTACGCGATCTTATGAATGACCCTGATTTACCAAAGAGCAACGTTCTCCAGTTCTACCTGGAAAGCGGAACAATCGTAAGTGCAAGACCTTCTGGAACAGAACCAAAGATTAAGTTCTACATCAACTCAATGGTCCCAGCAGGAGACGGCAGCGATGCATGGTACGCCGATGCTAAGAAGAAAGCTGGTGAACTTTGTGATGGAATTTCTAATGATA
>JAFZWX010000096.1 GCA_017617145.1 Treponema sp.
AGGAATTTCTGATAATTTTGTACAGCTCAAAATGGAAAGCCGATATCTTTCGTTCTTCTATGATTATATGGAAATTAAGAACAAGCGATACGATGGAACAATTCCAACCGAAAAGCGCGACGACAATGTTTTTGAAATTGAATTCCGCGATGTTTCGTTTAAGTATGCAAATGCAGACGCCTGGGCACTGCGCCACGTAAACCAGAAAATTACTCTTGGAACAAAAAATGCCGTCGTAGGAAAAAACGGTGCAGGTAAGACAACCTTTATAAAGCTCCTGTGCCGCCTGTATGAGCCTACCGAAGGACAGATTCTGCTCAACGGTGTAGATATCCGCTATTACGATAACGAAGAATACGCAAGGCTTTTTGCAATCGTATTCCAGGATTTCAATTTGTTCAGCTTCCCTCTGGGCGAAAATGTTGCCGGCGATGTTGAATATGATTGGGAGCGCGCAGTTAAATGTCTTGAATCTGCAGGCTTTGGCGAGCGTCTTACCAAAATGGAAAAAGGCCTGGACACTCCGCTTTATCAGTATGATGATGAAAACGGTGTTGAGATTAGTGGAGGTGAAGCACAGAAAATTGCAATTGCACGCTCCCTTTACAAGGACGCACCTTTTGTTATCATGGACGAGCCAACGTCTGCCCTGGACCCTGTTGCCGAATACGAAATCTATCAGCGCTTTGACCAGATGGTAGAGGGCAAGACTTCGATTTACATCAGCCACCGAATGTCTTCCTGCCGCTTCTGCGATAACATAATTGTTTTTGACGAAGGCAAGATTATTGAGCAGGGCAGCCACGACAAGCTTATGTCAAACAAAGGCTTATACAGCGAGCTTTGGAACGCACAGGCACAGTATTATGCATGACGGTGCCTTCGACGATGACAGCTCAAAAAAAGTGTGCTAAAATACTTTTATAAGATTTGAGTATAGAGGCATACAATGAGTAAATATTTAGACCGTGCAAAAGAAATCCGTGCAATTGTGGAACCACACCATAATTGCGCCCAGTCGGTTTTAATGAGTTTTAATAAGGACGCTGGAATAAGCGATGAGCTTGCTTACAAAATGGGCGCCTGCTTTGGACTTGGCATGAAGTCTGGCGGCACCTGCGGAGTAATTACCGGCGCTCTTATGCTGCTTGGTCTTTACGGTGTAGACGACAACGCAACCACAAAAGCCCTTGTTGATTTTTTCAAACAAAAGCATGACGGCATGGTAAACTGTGCAGACCTTCTTCGTGTAAATGCAGAGCACGGCGGCGAACGCAAACCTCACTGCGACGCACTTGTTTACGAGATGGTTGAATATGTAGAGAACCTTTTGCGAGAGAGAGGAAAGATAGAATAGATTATCGGGTCAAGCCCGATAATGACATGTCATTGCCGGGCTTGACCCGGCAATCTCTTTATATTCTGGTAACCCCATCTCCAGTTTCACAAACAAAAAATCCTGCTTTGTAGCCAATAGTTGCTTCGTAAGTTGACTGAACGTTTGCTATAAAATCATCAATTTTATCTTTGTGAACAAGAGCAATTGCACAACCACCAAAGCCCGCCCCGGTCATTCTGGCACCAAGGCAGCCTTCCTGTTTTTGTGCTGTATGTGCAAGAGTATCAAGTTCAATTCCTGTAACTTCGTAATCTTCCTGTAAAGATTTATGGCTTTCGTTTAAAAGCTGACCAAGCTTTACAAGGTCTCCTGCCTTAAGTACAGTTGCCGCAGCTTTTACGCGCTGATTCTCGGCAATGCAGTGTCGGGCACGTTTATTCAAAATAGGGTCCGAAACAATTGAAGAATATTTTTCCCAGTCTTCAGGAGTCAGTTCACACAAGGCACCAATCTTCACTCCGTTATCCTGTAAAATCTTAAGTGCCTCTTCACACTGTCCGCGGCGCTCGTTATATTTAGAATCAGAAAGCTTACGAACCTTGTTTGTATTCATTACTACAAAACGGTAATCGGCAAGTTCAAGCGGAATGTATTCATATTCCAAGGTATTGCAATCCAAGAGCTCGGCGTGATTTTTTTTGCCTGTTGCAATAATAAACTGGTCCATAATTCCGCACATTACATTCATAAATTTATGTTCGCTCATCTGACCAAGCTTGGCAATTTCTATGCGGTCAAGCTTAAAACCAAAGGTGTCAATTACAGCATAAGCAAAGCCGCACTCAAGGGCCGAAGAAGAAGAAATGCCGCCGCCTGCAGGAATATTTGAAACCATAAGAATTTCAAAACCGCATTCAAACTTGCAGCTACGCTCTTTAAGCTGTTGTAAAATTCCGTTTAAGTAATTTGCATAATCATTTGCTTTGTCGTAAACAAAATTCTGATTAATATCAAACTCAAAACTACCCGGAAATCTCATATCGTTGTACAGAACTTTTGAGTCGCTTCGTTTACGGATTGCTATGTAAAGATATCGGTTTATGCTTGCAGGGAAAACTTTTCCGCCGTTGTAATCAATATGTTCGCCAATTATGTTTATGCGGGCAGGGGAAGAGTAGAGCCGAACCTCGCTGCCTTCGCCATACATTTTTATAAAAGCTTCTTTGAGCTCATCTGTTGTATATTCTTTTTTTGTAATATCGTTTGTCATAATATCCTCATTTTACAATATTGCAATAAATTTTTCAAAAGCTTTAAGCCCCTGTTCATTGCATTTATAAACGCCTGCGTGCTCTAGTACCTTGCTGAATACAATTCCGGTTTCTTTCTTTATTATTTCGATAACATCTTCTTCCGATTTTTCAGGAAATCCACCGTATTTTTCTTTAAGCTCGTTTGCCCAGTCTGCGTGCTTGCCAAGAATTTCGTCCGAACTAATATCCTTGTTGTGAATGAGCGCATCTGCCAGCTCTTTAAACTCAGTTTTAAGTCTGCCCGGAAGTATTGCAAGACCCATAACTTCAATCAAACCGATATTTTCTTTTTTAATATGATGAAGCTCTGCGTGCGGATGATAAAGACCAAGAGGATGGTCTGAAGTTGTAATATTGTTGCGCAAAACAAGATCCATTTCGTAAAGCTCACCACGGCGGCGTGCAATAGGATTAAGCGTGTTGTGATTTTCGCCATCGGTTTGTGCAAAAATAAAGGCGTCTTCATCAGAATATCCGCGCCACTTTTCAAGCACATGGTCTGCAAGTTCAACAAGCCGAGTTCTGTCGGAACTTTTTATTCGCAATACAGACATCGGCCATTTTACAATTCCTGCTTCAACATCTTCAAAGCCTTTAATCTGTACCTGTTTAAGAACCGGTGCCTTTGCCATAGGAAACTCGTAGGCACCACCCTGAAAATGGTCATGTGTAAGAATTGAACCGCCAACAATCGGAAGATCTGCATTGCTTCCAAGAGTGTAGTGCGGGAACATTGTTACAAAATCCAAAAGCCGCTCAAAGGTTTTTTTACAGATGAGCATAGGAGTATGTTTTTTATTAAATACAATACAGTGCTCGTTGTAATAAACATAAGGAGAATATTGAAAGCCCCAGTCTTCACCCGCAAGTTCCAGAGGAATTATTCTGTGATTATTTCTTGCCGGATGATTTGTGCGCCCTGCGTAACCTTCATTTTCTTTGCACAAAAGGCAGCTTGGGTAACCAACTGTTTTTGCATTTTTTGCTGCTGCAATTGCCTTTGGATCTTTTTCGGGCTTTGAAAGATTTATTGTAATATCCATGTCGCCGTATTCTGTTTTACTGATCCATTTTACATCGCGGCAGATTCTGTAGCGTCTTATGTAGTCTGTATCCTGACTGAATTTATAAAACCAGTTTGTTGCCTCTTTTGGTGAATTAACATAAAGCATGTTAAAGCGAGTAATGATATTTGAAGGCCGGTCTGTCATAATTGCCATGAGCTTTGTGTCAAACAAATCTCTGTAAACAACACTGTCTTCAATCAAGTTCTTTTCTACTGCGTAATCAAGTATTTCTTTTAAGATTTCTTCAAGGTCGTCTACTTTGACCTCTGGCACAGCTGCGGCCTGTTCTTCATTTTCAAAACCATCAAGCTCAAACACTGCAAGAAGCTGATTCTTTACATAAATTAAATCTTCGCGTGTGATGAGTCCTGTTGTGAGTCCGTATGAGGCAAGGCGGTTGATGTTTTCAAAAATTGTCATATTATGTTTTCCTTAAAGTAAACATCAATAGGCATGTCTACTCTTGCAGGTACCTGTTGATGAAGCAGACAGTATTGGTAAAGCTTATATACTGCTTCCAGACCCTGTTGCTCTGGTCTTTGCCCGATAATGCAGTCAATGCTTCCGTCCAAAAGTCCCTGGCGGTTCTGTTCAACAAGGTCATAACCAATAACTGTAACTCTGCTTTTTAATCCCTGATCAACAAGAAAATATGCAGTGAGATTTACTTCGGCATGAGGAACAAAAATACCTTTAATATCATTATGTTTTTGGAACAGTTCCTTCATAAAATTATAATAGCCTGCATCTGTAACGCCTGTATAAAGCTCATCCAGGACTGTGGAACCAGCATCTTTTTGAATATAATCGGTAAAGCCACGAACTCTTTCCCTAAGGTTATAGGCAGAAGAATACATTCTTACACAGGCAAATTTTCCGCCATTCTGAAACATCCTCATTATTCTTCCGGCACAGTATCCGCCTTTATAAGGATTCTGTGATATTGTAACAAGCGGCTGAGTAGTTCCAAGCGGAGTATCAATATAAACAAAAGGTTTGTCCCCAAGCTTTGAAATAATTTCCATATGATCTTCCGGAACAACAGGGGTAGTTATAAGTGCGTCGAATGGTTGTTCTAAAAACGGGGTGCATTTTTTTATGGCATCGCCTGGAATATTACGGTCAAAATCAATAAGCTTTAGTTCAATTTTAAAAGGATTAAGTTGCTTTACAGCCTGGTTCATTCCATCAAAAAGATTTCTGTAATAGTCGCATCCTGTTTCAAGGTAAGGCAGCAAAACACCAATTACAAGAGGTTTGTTGCTTTTAAGCTGGCTTGCAATAGGGTTAGGCTGATATCCGTATTTATCTATTATTTCAAGAATGAGTTTCTTTGTTTTTTCGGATACACCTTTTCTGTTGTGAATAACTCTGTCTACTGTTCCAACAGAAACGTTTGCATATTCGGCAATCTCGGCCAGTGTCATAAATATCCCCTTAATTCGTGTTCGTACACAATAATACAATAGCACAACATTTTTGGAAATGCAAATAATTCTTGCAGAAAACTGGAAAAAAACGCAAAAATGCCTTAAAAACTATGAAAAAGTTGGAAAAATAAGGAATTTTCCCTAAATTTTGAAAAATTTGTTTGACAATTGGAATATTCAGGGTTATAAATTAAGTATAGCGTTATCGTACACGGTAACACAGGAGGAAAAAACAATGAAAAAAATCGTAGTAGTGTTGCTTATGGTTTCCATGGCAATGAGCATGGGTTTTGCTGCAACAAAAAAGGCAAAAAAAACTAACGTAAAAAACAAGGACAAACCACTTGTATTCTTCAATCGTCAGCCATCTGATCCTACAACAGGAGCAATTGATACAGCTGCCGTAAACTGGAATGCTAAAACTTACTATGTAGGTTTTGATGCAGCTGGTGGTGGTGCTGTTCAGGGTAAACTTATTACTGATTACCTTGCAAGCGCAGATCCTGCAAAAATCGACCGCAATGGTGATGGAACAATCGGATATGTTCTTTGTATTGGTGACGTTGGACACAATGACTCTAAGGCTCGTACAGAAGGTATTCGTAAAGCACTTGGAACCTGGAACGGAACAACAGATCCAGGAAAAGTAAAAGAAGGTTCTGTAAATGTTGGTGGAAAAACTTTCAAGGTAGTTGAACTTGAAGGAAAAGCAATGACAGGTACAGACGGTTCTACATGGAATGCAAATGCTGCTACAGAAGCTATGGGCGGATGGGCAACAAAGTTCGGAACTCAGATTGACCTTGTAGTTTCTAACAACGATGGTATGGCTATGGGATGTCTCCAGGCTTCTAACTATCCAACAGGAGTACCAATTTTCGGTTATGATGCTAACGCAGACGCTGTAGAAGCAATCGGAGCTGGAAAACTCAACGGAACAGTTTCACAGAACGTAGATGCACAGGCTGCCGGAACTCTTCAGGTAATCCGCAACCTCCTCGATGGACTTACAGGTGCAGATGTATATACAAAAGGTTTCTCAGTACCAGACCAGTACGGAAACAAGATTACTCCAGAAGTTCAGTACAAGGCTGACCAGCGCGGACTTTTCGCTCTCAACGGACCTGTAGATGCTTCTAACTGGAAGTCATATACAGAAGGTAACCGTGATGCTGGAATTAAACAGACAAATGCACCAAAGGTAAAGGTTCTTCTTACAATTTACAACTCAGCAGATAACTTCCTTTCTTCAAGCTATCTCCCTGCTTTGAAGTACTATGCTCCACTTATGGGTATTGATCTTACAGTAGTACAGGGTGACGGACAGTCAGAAGCAAGTTGTCTTGATAAGTTTAC
>JAFZWX010000097.1 GCA_017617145.1 Treponema sp.
AACTGCGACAAAAGATGTGTTGCACCGGCGTCTACTTTAAGCTTAAGAAAATCAATATCATCATAAACCGATTTTGATTCTGGATGCAGCTCCGGATAACAGGCTCCAATTATGTTGAATTTTTTTGTTCCGTTTTCATAAGACTTTATAAACGAAATAAGGTCGCTGGCATATTTAAAATCACCGTAAGATTCAACACCAGGAATTTTGTCTCCACGCAGGGCAAGAATATTATCAATTCCTGCAGAATCAAACTGTTCCAGAACTTTGGTTGCATCTTCCTTTGACATATTTATACAAGGCATATGAATGACAGGCTCAACCTTACAAACTTCTTTAATTCTTTTTGCAATTGCAACAGAGTTTCCGCTGTTAGCACTACCACCGGCTCCAAATGTTACAGAAATAAAATCGGGGTTCAGGCCTTTAAGCTCGTCCAGCGTAGAAAAAATAGTATCTATAGGCATATCCTTTTTAGGAGGAAAAACTTCAAAAGAAAAAATTGTTTTTTTAGAAAGTTCTGATTCGTTTAACATAATTGCATTATAGATGATTATTTTTGTTATGTCATTAACAACCATTCGGTCTTTGTCAGGCTAATAATCATTCGGTCATTGTCGGGCTAGACCCGACAATCTCTCTTGAAGAAAGATTCCCGTGTCAAGCACGGGAATGACAATTACTTTTTGTATAATTTATCATTTTTTTTGTAAAAATAACTTGACAACTTACAAAATGTCGTGTATATTTTACATAAAGTAAAGGAGGTGCCATTATGACATTTTGGACAGGTATTGGATTATTAATTGGAATTGCAATTGGTGCATTGATTTTAGTTGTTTCTAAAAAAGCAAACAAAAATGCAAAATTTGATGAACGCCAGATTGCAGCACGAGGTAATGCTTACAAAGCAGGTTTTGTAACTTTTGTAATTTGTGAACTTGTTATTTTCTTCGTAGAATTATTTACAGAAGAACCGCTTGTTTTTTACAAACCAGGTGATTTACAAATGATTGTAACATTATTCAGTCTGCTTGTATTTGTTGAATATTCGATTTTTACAGATGCTTATTACTATGCAACACAAAAGTTTTCTTTAAGCTGGTGTATTATTATGCTGTTTCTTGGCGGAACTTATATCCTTCAGTTTATTCTTGCAAAAGAAAAAGACAGTAAAGTTCTTATTTTGAGTGCTGGAATCATGATTATCGTTGCTATGATAAGCCTTATAATCAAACAGGCTCTTAATAAAAAAGAAGCTCTGAAGCTTGAAGAAGAAGATTCTGAATAGGCGGTGCGCTTATGAAAAACTTAAAACTAAAATCTGCAAGGGCGCTCAAAGATCTCTCGCAGGATGATTTAGCCAAGCTGGTAGGGGTTAGCCGGCAGACAATCAATGCAATAGAAAAAGGAGATTACAACCCTTCAATTAATCTTTGCATTGCTATCTGCAAGGCTTTGGGCCTAAAACTAGACGACTTGTTCTGGCCGGACTAGAAGTCCAACAACTTTATATCAAAACAGATATAAGCATTACCAGGAATAACACCCGGGTAACCATTTTCACCATAGGCGAGTGCCGGAGGAATTACTGTCTTTCGAACCTCGCCTTTTTTCATGTCCTGAACCATATAATCAAAACCAGGAATCATCTGTCCGGCTCCTGTTGTAAAGCTAAGAGGATCGTGTCCCTGTGGGTGGAATTCCTTTGAAGCATCAAACAAAGTTCCGTCTACAAGGTAGCCCATATATCCAACAGAAACATTCTTTCCTTTGCCGCATTTATCGCCACTACCCTGTTCTTCAATTTTGTAGTAAATGCCTTCCTTTGATTTTTCATAGCCTTTAATAAGTTCTTTAAGCTGCTCTTCTGCTTTTTTAGCTTCACGTGCAGCCTGTTCTTCTGCAAACTTTGCGGCTTTCTTTTCGCCTTCGGCCTTGAGTTTATCAAAACTTTTCTGATCAACTGTAAACTTTTCTGCTTCTTTACCCTGGCGTATAATTTTAAGATTAATAATGTGGTCGCCCTGTTCTACAGTATCAACAACATCTTGTCCTGTAACTACCTGACCAAAAATTGTGTGTTTATAATTAAGCCAGTCTGTTGGAACATGTGTAATAAAGAACTGGCTTCCGTTTGTATTTGTTCCGCTGTTTGCCATAGCAAGTTTACCAGGCTTATCAAAAATGTATCCGTCTACAAATTCATCTGCAAATTTATATCCAGGACCACCAGTTCCATTTCCTTGTGGATCTCCTCCCTGAATCATAAAATCAGAAATTACACGGTGAAAAGTAAGTCCATCATAAAAAGGTTTTCCTTTTGCTGCATCCAAAGTTCCTTCTGCCAAGCCAACAAAATTTGATACTGTCATTGGTGTTTCTTTAAAGAACAACTCTAAAACAATCTGTCCTTTTTCTGTTGTAAGTACGGCAAATACGCCTTCCTTTCCGTTCAATGCTTCCAGAGTTTCTGCACTCATTTTTACATCCTCGCTTTTTTTGGTATTATTTGTTTCTGTATTGTTTTTTGCTTCCGAAATTACTGTTTCCTGCTTTGGTGCAGAAGTTGTTTTTGTTTCGGTTTTTGATTTTTTTGAATCACAGCAGCAAAGACTTGTTAAAGCCATAAGTGCCACCATTAAGATTTTAACTTTTTTCAAAATATCCTCCTTTTTACATCATTGAGACAAACCAGCTGCTTATGGCATCCATTCTGGCTGTCATGGATTCTGTTATCTTTCCTCGTACTCCGGGCATTTTTTTACTGTCTAAATCGGCACAAAGATAAACAACCATTCCGTCATCGCATTCCTGAATCAAAAGGTTTATTACAAGATCCTTAGGCAGAATAGCTTTTATAAGACCAAGTCCCATATCATCAGTATTTCTAAATACTGTTAAAAGTTCATTCTGTGTTTGAATGTAATCAAGCTGATAGTGTGTTACGCCAAAGCTTGCATCATCCATAAGACAGTAAAAGGTTTTTCCATTACAATTTCCATAATTAATATCAGAAATAGCTTCATTGGAATTTTCACCTTTTGTCATGTAAGCTTTTTGATAAAGCGAAGTCACCTTTTTTCTTGTATTTGAATAATACTGAATTGTTGTCATTTTTGAAATAGAACGAGCAATTTCCGAAGCCTTTTGAACCGTAATTGTTTCCGGTAAATAATAAAGAGCTTCGTATGTATAATAAAAATGCTTTGGCTGTTTTTTTATAAGATTATTTTTGATATTTGAGGCATAAGCTGTTTTTGGCAAAAGCTCAAGATTTACAACCTGATCTTCATGTGTAACGACAATTTTGCCTTCTTTTGTAAGCTGTGAAAGATATTTTGAATCGACAATATCTTTCACTTTTTTTCCTGCATTATTCTGCGCAAGCATATTTGTACAAACTCCCAGAAAAATGATTGACGCTATAAAAAGAATTTTTCCTTTCATTAACACTCCTCAAGAGTTTGTACAATTCGGGGTCCCTGTACTTCGACAAGCTCAGCAAACGCGTC
>JAFZWX010000098.1 GCA_017617145.1 Treponema sp.
ATGGTTGGACTTTCGCTGGTCTTCGGGCTTTTAATTGCCTTCCCTCTTGCAATAATTCTTTTTATTACACGTGGTGGCGGAATTAAACAGAACAAAATTGTTTATACAATCACAGGTACAATCATAAATATAATCCGCAGTGTACCGTTCATTATTCTGATTGTTTACATAATGCCTCTTACAAAAGCAATTGTTGGAACTCGTGTTGGTTCTACTGCCGCCCTGGTTCCGCTTACAACTTTTATAGCACCTTATCTTGCTCGCCTTATAGAAAACGCCCTGCTTGATGTAGACAACGGAATTATAGAAGCAGCGCAGTCTATGGGAGCAACAACCCTGCAGACAATTTTCAAGTTTGTTTTACCGGAATCTCGTGGTGGAATTATTCTTGGAATTACAACAGGTACTGTAGGTCTTCTTGGTGCAACAGCCATGGCAGGTGCAGTTGGCGGTGGTGGAGTAGGTGACCTTGCCCTTACTTATGGTTATCAAAGGTTCAACACTCCGCTTATGACAAGTACTGTAATCATTTTGATTATTTTTGTTCAGGTAATTCAGGCAATTGGTTCAAGGGCCGCAAAGAAAAATGGTAAATAATCTGAAACTGGAATATCTATTTTCTGATTCAGAAGAAATAGATCCAACCGCCTTGCCAGATTATACAACTCTCGATTTTGTTAGCAACGGCTCCCACATATACGGCGAAATCATGTGGCCTTCTTCAAATGTTCCAAAGCCGCATCCTTGTGTAATTATGCTTCATGGGTTTCCGGGAACTGCACGTAATGATGATATTTCTCACGCTCTGTGCCGTATCGGCTGTGTTGTAATTGTTCCTCATAACCGCGGGGCCTGGGGAAGTCAGGGAAAGTATTTAATCACGCATTGTATTGAAGATGCACAGAATCTTGCAGAATATGCCCACTCACAGGAGTTTACGCAAAAATATAATGTTGACCCTTCGCAGATTTTTTTACTTGGTCACAGTATGGGTGCCAATTCTGCTTTGAATGCAGGTCGTAAGCTTGACTGGATTGGCGGAATTATAATGCTAACTCCCTACGACCCTACCCGCTATTTGAACCGTGCAAAGGAAAGCTATTTCCGTTCGCTTTTAGAAGAAGGTAAGATTTTGCAGTCCGACGGAATTGATGCAATTTACGAAGATGTTGTTGTAAACCGAGATGAAATCAGTCATCCAAAGGCATTTGAACAGGTAAAAGATAAAAACCTTCTTGTAGTGGGCGGTACTTATGATTCTGTTTCGCCGATTAACGAAATGATTTTGCCGCTTTGGAAGCTGCTCGAAGCACACCAGACTAAGGCAATTCAAAAACGCGTTGAGTTTCCTACAGAACACGGACTTTTGGGCCGCAGAATCAGCGTGATTAAAGAGATTGCAGGGTTTATTGACAATACCTGCGGAGTATCTCAGTTATAACTTTTTCCTATAACTCACAATACAAAACTAGTATTAGAAAAACTCACAAAACTTGACTATAAGTAAGTCATATACAGGAGGCATCATGCCAATAATTGAACTTAAAGACATTTACAAAACTTTCACAGACGGAAAGAAAAGCTTTAATGCTGTTGAGGCGGCGAGCATTTCTATTGAGCAGGGAGAGATTTTTGGAATCATTGGTTTTTCCGGAGCAGGAAAATCTACATTGGTCCGCACAATCAATCTGCTTGGTCGTCCAACATCCGGCAGTGTAACAGTCCGTGGAAAAGATTTTCTAAGCCTTTCTCCAAAAGAACTGCGCGAAGAACGCAAAACAATCGGAATGATTTTCCAGCATTTTAATTTGATGAAAAGCCGTACTGTATTCAGCAATGTTGCTTTTCCTCTTAAACGCAGCGGACTTTCAAAAGAAGAAATTGTAAAAAAGGTTCGCGACCTTCTTGCGCTTGTAGAAATTGAAGACAAGGAAAATGTTTATCCTTCTCAGCTCAGTGGTGGCCAGAAACAGCGTGTTGCAATTGCGCGTGCCCTTGCAAATAATCCTGATATTCTTTTGTGTGATGAAGCAACAAGTGCGCTTGATCCAACAACTACCCGCTCCATTCTTGCGCTTTTGAAAAAACTGAATAAAGAGCTTGGTCTTACAATTGTAATCATCACACACCAGATGGAAGTTATAAAAGAAATCTGTTCTAAAGTTGCTGTAATGGAAAACGGCCGCATTGTTGAACAGGGTGAAGTTTTTGATATTTTTGCTTCTCCAAAAAATGAAGTAACAAAAAGATTTATCCGCTCAACCTCAAGCCTTACAAAAATTGAACAGCTGATTGCAGAAGATTCTCCTGTTGTAAAGCTTGCAGCAGACGAAATACTTGCACGCTTTACTTTCAAAGAAAAAAATGTTTCAGAGCCGATTATTTCTGCAATGTCGCGCCTGTACGAAATTACAATCAACATTATTTTTGCAGATGTAGAAATTGTTCAGGACGCACCAATCGGCGGAACAGTCGCCATTGTAAGCGGTAAACCTGATATTATTAAACGCGCACTTGCTCACATAGAACAGCAGGGCGTTGGAGTTGAAATACTTAAGTCTGGAGCACAGGAGGCATAATCATGACAGAATTCATCGAAAAAATTTTACCAAACGTTTCATCACATCCCGAGCGATTTTTTAACGGGCTGCTCGAAACTTTTATAATGACACTTTGGGCAGGCGGTATTAGCTTTGTAATTGGGCTTATATTCGGCATTGTGCTTATCGTAACAAAGAAAGGTTCAATTCTTGAAAATAAAATTATCTACCAGATTCTTGATAAGGCAATAAACTTTTTCCGTTCAATTCCTTTTATCATTCTGCTAACCGGTGTAATGCCGCTGAGCCGACTTTTGATGGGAACAGCA